>NZ_JBFUIN010000194.1:0-5857 GCF_056401855.1 Bacillus sp. P4_D3 | reverse complement strand
ATATATAGCTGTGCAGATACTTCATATATAACGTTATTTTGTTCTGCATGAAATACTGATACGTATTCTTTCTCTCTCTTAGATCGGTATTCTATCCACTCCATATTGTTTATATTGAATTGATTTACTCTATCTTTTTTATCAAACCAAAAATCTCCATCTAACGACATATCCGAAGCATATTGATTAACATAATTCTTTTCATATTGCCTCACGAAAATAATTTTCGGATGTTTAGGGTTATTTGTATACGGCCCATACATTAATTTCACATAGTAATGTTTTTTATCATTATCTAATTTTACAAAGTCAATTTTCAATTCTTCGTCCGTGATCTCATATAAAAAAGGTACCACTTGACGAACATTCTCAATTGATTTTGGAACTCCCTTTAGATCATTTTTTGCTCCATATATGTTTTTCTCATCCACTTCTTCAATCGGTTTTTCTTTCTTTAAAACCTGATATTCTAGAGGTCCTCTATTATCTTTTTTTATTTGAGCAACAATCTTATTTTTTTCTCCTTTTATTTCATAATATTTTATTCCTGGTATAAATATATCTGAATCCCCCTCTTCTAAATAAGCCCATTCTCCAGAGCGTTTCACTTCCCCTAACTCATTTCCTACATCTTTTTTCTCCACTACATCTTCAGTAAGTACATAATAATAGTTATCGTAAATTAAGTATTTATGATATAAATGCTCTACCTGCTCTGTTTCAAATAGCCCAGCGATAGTATCTGTTATCTTCCAACTGCAAAAAAAACAAATAATAACTAGAAKCGGAACTAATGTCCACTGTAATTTGAATCTTCTCTTCTTCTTTTCACGTATAAGTTCCTCTATATTTAGATTTTCTGGAAAGTTGACCTTACTGGCTTGATCATGAAAAGCTTCCTTTATTATTCGATCCATGCATTCATCTCCTTTTCATGATCCTCCATAATACAGTAAGATAAATAACCTCTTAAATTCTCTCTCGCTTTGTATAATCTCGATTTCACTGTTCCTTCTTTTATATGTAAAACTTGTGCAATTTCTAAAATGGATAAATCCTGATAATAAAAGAGAACTATAACAACTTGTTGTTTTATCGGTAAATATTTTACAGCTTGCATAACCATTCTCGTTTCTTCTTTTATAAGAAAATCGCTTTCTGGTGTTTTCACCTCCTTCATTTGAAACCACGTTTCTATTTGTAAAAAAGCTAATCTCTTTTTTCTTTTTTGTTTTAAAGTCATATGAATCAATATTTGGTGAAACCATGTTTTAAATGATGCGATTTTTTCATCAAAACGATGCATTGATTTATAAGCTTGTATAAGCGATTCTTGTACAGCGTCCTCAGCCAAACTTCTATCATGTAATATAAGGTATGATGCTCTATACACTTTTTGTATATATGGTTGTACTAATGTATTAAATGCCTCTTTATTTCCCTCCTTGATTTCATGAATTAGCAATTTTTCGTCCACATTTTCACCTCTCTCTACTTATCATATATTTATTACCTTCTACTTTTAAAAAAGTTCATTTTCCTTTTGAAATATTATTTTTTTAACAAAAAAGCTAATCTTTCAAATAAATTAAGAAAGATTAGCTTTATCGATCCACCAATACTACAAACTAATTACCAGCGGAATACCTGCTTCCGGTAAAAAATAAGCAAACACTGTAAAGCCGATAATTAATATTGCAAATAACGACGTTACAACTCCAACCGATATTGTTAGAAAAATAGCATTCGAACCTTTTCTTACAGAACGAACAATCGAATATATCCCAAAGAAAAGACTTAATATTGCTACACTTATATACACAACTACTGCATACCAAGGATTAACTTCCAATAAAACACCCGAAATAAATATATACAAAAATAATAATTGTAGAAAAATACTACTCCCCGTGCTTACTAGTACTTTCAATATAATGTTCTCCCTTACAATTCACTCTGACTGGATTTGATGTGTATCAGCCAGCATATGGATCGCGTATATACCAGCTATTAAGCAGACGTGCCAAGTATAACCGTAGCGAATACTATAATGATTCCTAAGCCGAGACTCATCCCCCTATCCCCTTACATTATATGGTATATTTTCTCGAACAGAGCGAATAATAACAAATAAATTTGTTAAAGAATGGGGGTTTTTCAAAATGAAACGAAAAATAATATCTCTTTTTTCCCTTATCTGCTTAGCACTACCAATACAAGCTAGCGCATACACATTTCAATCACTACCAATTGCGTCAAAGTCTAAACAGTGGTATATCGAAATTGACAAATCTCATAACTCAAACAAGCTAGCGGTGCAGCCAAAACAAGGTGTATATGATACGTATAGTTTACTCTTAAAAAATATTGGTAATGATGTATCAAATGTATCCGTAGAAATACTTGATAACACACCTACATCTAAAACTACCTTTAATCCTACTACATCAAATAACAACGTTTCAAAAAGTCATACAAGCTTTGACTACATGGTATTCCCATTAGACTTTAATAGCCATAATTTTAAAATCGTCATTACTTGGGAAGAAAAGAATTTCTCTTACAACGGCCATCCAGTACATGAGAGTAAAAAAATGAAACAAACATTTGTGTTTAATAAAGAGTAAGTCCTAATTTGATTAGGGCTTACTCTTTATTTACAAAACCAGATTGAATTGCTTCTGTCACTTCTGTTGCAATATCTATTTTTGTATCGTCTACACAAATTTTTTTGTCCCAAACATGTACGGAAGGCACTTCATTAGATAAATGCTTAATTAAGATGAATCGATTATATGTCATTTTATTTTCTATAGAAGTCGCAATATACACCGTAAAATTCTTTGCTTCAAATACCTTTTCTTCCAAAACGTATTTACATCCCAACTCTGCTACTACTAAATCGTTTAGGTTTTCTATAGTCATATACCATATCCCCCTTTTAGCCTACATGATCAATCGAACCGCCGAATACTTGGTACAGACAATGCCATTCCAATTGTTATGAGTACTAAAATGGCTAGCGTTATAATTGTTATCTTTCCACCTATTACAGTAGCTAACCAGCCTACAACCACATATCCTAATGGCAATAAAGCAAATGAACCTAACATATCAAGGCTTGCCACTCTTCCAAATGCTTCTTCTGGTACAAGCTCTTGTAAACTTGTTTCCCAAATGAGCCCAAATATCATAATACCGAATCCTTCAATTACCATTAATCCAATTAAGGCAGGTGCCCAAGAAACGAAAGGCATAATTAATAGTGCCATTCCACTTATTAACACACCGCCATACGCAAGTAATCCTCTCTTATGCCACTGCTGCCTCCCACCAAAAATTAGCGCTGCAATTACAGCTCCCGCACCAGAAGCAGCCATACCCAATCCATAAAAATTTAAAATGTGGTGACGCTTTAACTGGCAATAACAATTTACCGACATAACTTAAATTTTTCTCTGTTGGTATTTCTCCTTGCATATCTCTCTCCTCTTTTCAAATGATTATAGACTTTATAATTAATAACTGAAAATTAATAATATTCTATTTTTAATTATATAAGAAACTATTACGTTATGGTAAAATTATCAAGAAAAGATAAAGGAGAATACATTATTATGCCTCAAAATTCTCATAACATCGAGCACCGCATCTATACAATGTGTATGATCCAGCGAAATAATGACGCTTTACTTATAAAACGCCCCGACCATCGAGGTTTTCCTGGCTACATAGCTCCTGGTGGAAAAGTAGATTTCCCAGAAAGCATATTACAAGCTGCTATACGAGAATCGAAAGAGGAGACCGGACTCCACGTTTCTAATTTAATTTTCAAGGGATTAGACGAATATGTAAATCCTAAGGAAAATGTTCGATATATGGTATTTAACTATTGGACAGATTCATTTGAAGGTGAACTCCTTTTGAATCCTCCTGAAGGCGAATTATTATGGGTACCAATTGATGAAGCACTAAATCTTCCTATGCAAGATTGGTTTAAAGAGAGATTCCCATTATTTTTTGAAAAAGGTACGTTTGAAATTCAACGTGTTTGGGACCGAGACTTGGATAAACAAGTTGCGATGACAATTACGCATACGTAAAAAAGCTTGGAATCTCTCCAAGCTTTTCTTACTTCTCCTCTATTTTCTTAATCTCATAATCAATTTCTAAAAACTTAACTCCAAATATCCACATTCTATGATTAGCTTCTAATATTTGATCCGTGCTCTCTTTAATAATAAAAGTCTCTGCTAATGGTAAACGTATTGTAAAGAAACGAGTATGTAAATAAATCCCCTCATCTCCCTTACCATTTCTTCTCAACTTACTAGTAATGATTAAATCTTTATTCTTATTACATAATTTCAAAATCCCCGTCATATTCGAATATGGTAAAGGTAATCCGATATTCATGTATTTCTCATCCTCATGGGTATGTTTTGAGTAAAGAGCTACAAAAATAGATTCTCCTGCTTCATTTTTTCTTAGCCAAGCCCTTACATTCTCTCTTCCATCCTTCTCATCTATTACCCCAATGATAGAGCCATGCATAGTTTCCCACTTGCCGCCCATTCCTAAATGTATTTGTCCTACACGCTTACTCATTTTCTCATAACAAAATGCAAGCGGGCGAAACCAACGAGTCCATTTAATATGCGATTGTAACTCATACTCTTTTGTATTTTCATAAAAACGAATAATACTTAAAGGAATCTTCGTCGCGTCAAATGCCTCACTATGAAAATCATTCATTTTATCAACTAAACCTTTGTATTCCTTGTTATCTATTAAATTTCTGTTATGTAAAAATGCTTCACCAACTGTCGCATTTCCTCTTAACCTGCTCATTGGTTTCCCGTAATATTTATAATTCGGAGTACTCTTTTCAATCATCCAACCGAGAAAAGCTGGTAACGCTACTCCAATTCCATTTACCACACCGTGGATCCAAACCATTTGTGCAATTGTAATCGTCATTACTTGTTTGAAATTCCCGTATGAATATATGAGTGAAAACATTATCGTTACCATAAGTGTACTGGATGAAAGAGTAAGGAGAATCTTTGCACTTATAGCATTAAATTTCGTTCTCCACACGTAAACTCCATATCCGTATATGGCACATAAATATATGAACACTGCAAAAAATTCAAACACCCTCGAATACGTAATTCCTATCGCAACTGTCATTGGAGAAATGACGATGATAAACATAATAGCGTCATATAACTTACTTCCCCGTTCTCTTTTCCTTCCAAGTAAACCAGCTGATAACGGCAATAGAAATGCCGAGTAATGAAAGTGTGCAGCTGTGAGTAAAACTATGTCAGAACTAAAATGCATAATGGGGAATTTTGCTACAGAAGCAAAAAACCAAAAACCACCTAAAAACAAATAAATAAAAGCACTATCTATAGCTGCTTCCTCTAACGGCTTCCATCCTCTTTCTAGCAATCTACTTATACCAAATAATGCAACGATTCCTGTATATGCAAACCAAAGTAGCGCAAAGAAATAGTGATTTGTTACGAAAGCTAGCATTGCACTGATTGCTGCAATTGGATATAAAAACGATACAAATTTATAAAATAATAAATACGTTCCATTTCTTGTTTCTTTGTCAATAATACAAAATGACATCGGTATAAATAATAAGATAGATAACAATATAATTGCTTCAACAGGATTTACATTCGACCACTCGTATATTAGAAATATAATATAACAAACAAGCCCAAATAGTATATTTTTCATATCGTTTATTCCCTTTCCACAAATGTTCCCTTATATGAAAATAACGAACCAATTAACGTATTTCGTACTTGTACATGAATTCGAAAACATTGTAGTGTTT
>NZ_JBFUIN010000193.1:0-5864 GCF_056401855.1 Bacillus sp. P4_D3 | reverse complement strand
GATAATAAGTGATAAAAAAAATACATCAATTTTTTGTGAATTTGCATCCAATATCATTTATATTAGTTATGGTAATTTTAAGCTATTTAATTACCAGGCCATTTATTTTATTATTACCAGAAATACAAAGGAATCCTTCTCAGAATGAACCTATATATATTCAAATTGTATCAGTTTTAATTATGGCTCCTATAGTAGAAACTTTAATTTTCCAAGTTTTTTTATTCTGGATTCTTCGTTGTATTCCCTGGATTCGTGAACATGATTTATTAATAATTTTAATTGCAGCATTAATGTTTGGTTTATATCATCCATTTGGGATAACTTATATAATATGTATTACAGTAACAGGAATTCTTTATAATTATGCTTATTTGATTTATTATAAAAAAAATGAAAAAGCATATGTTACAGTATCTGGATTTTGGATTGTGTTTTGGATACATGAGATAGATAATATAATTTCTCTTACAATACAAAACCTGTATTTTTAATAAATTAGGCCTAGTAGGGGTCAATTTATCTAGAAACCTATACCCCTCCTTCAGATTCCACTAATGAAGCTTCTTATTCACATAAGTTGGATAAGAAGTTAGCTTTTCGTTTTTGGGGTATCTCGTTTTCCTTAGCTTGATGGTGATGGGGTTCAGCCAGCAAAAAAATGGAGATAGTTAACAAATATCTGTTTTTATAGTTTATAGGTGAACATAACTACACTTTTATTTTACATATCTAAATTACTATTGAATATAAGTATATGCGTTTCTATAAGAATCCCTCATTCTTCTTTATTTACCTATATTTATATTTTGACTAATTTATTATGATATGGATCTTGATTTAAAGTGTTTTGTACAAAATGTAAACTGACAATAAAGTTATTTAATTTTAAATATATATAAGTAGTCGACATAACCCGACTTAACGGTAGTATCCTAAAAAGTTAGCTTTTTCGTTTTGGGGTAGTTTATTTTTTTAAGATGATAGCGATGTAGTACCATCTCTTAGGGGTCCCGCCAACCAAATGACATAAAACCCACGCTAAGACATTTTATGGAAGATAAAAAGCCGATTTTCCTACGTTAAGGGGAAAATCATTCCTTCTTGAAGAGAGGGCTGTGTAACAATGGAACTAGGGGTTCAGCCGAGATACGTGTAAAAATAGGTCATAGTGATACAATATTTACCAAATGATTACTTAGGTTGTCAAAATGAACATTTTTGCTATAAACAGCAATATTAAGAAATAGATTATTAATATTGTTGATTTAATTATAGATAGCAACAAGAAATATAGATACAGGAGTAGGTAGAGAATATCAAATAACCACCTACTCAAGGGGATTTATTGGTTTAAAACATAGCTGTTGTAATCAACTTGTCTTCTTCTCTTTATTCACTGGTAGTTTTCTTTGAGACAGTGAGGACAATAAATAAAACAAGCCTGGTAAGATGATTATTACACCTGCAATTCCATATATCTGCCTTATATTCATATGTAAGAAGGATGACGATGCGAACACTATGCCTATTGGCATAGTGATTCGGAGAAAGAGCAAACGAACAGCGCTAAGCTGGGGTAGACGATCTTTAGGGGCTTCACGCTGAAAAGCTGCTGCACTTTGAGCATTAAAAAGTGGAAAAGCAATCCCTCCGAATAACTCACATATCCAAGCTAATGGTATGGAATGAACAAAGAACAATAGTACAAAGGAGAGACCTCCTCCGATTAAACCAAGATACATAGTTTGAGGTGTTTTAGGAACCCGCGTAAGTAAGACCATTCCTAGTGCATAGCCGATTGGGAAAGCACCAGAAAAGATGGCATATTCCCATGAGTGACCGTTAAGTTCTCCTTTAATAAACGGAATACCAATAACCATTGCTGCTCCTACGGCAAACTGGACGGTGGAGGAAAGAAGAGATAATTTTAAGAGATAAGGATACTTGAAGAATATACGGTACCCTGTTTTCATTTCAGCCCACCAAAACTTTTTTGACCAGGTATCCACTTTCTCTGTACTTCTTATAGGAATCTGTAAGAGTGAAAGAAAACTGATAAAGAACATAATAGATGAAAAAACATAAATAAAATGTACAGGACCTACTAGTAGTAACAAAGATGTAGCTCCGGGAGCGATAAAGCTCATAAGGCGAATGGTAGCATCTAATAATCCATTTGCCTGAGTAAGCTCCTCTTCTTTACAAATATCAGGGAGCAGGGAAAAAGAAATGCTAGCATAGATGGGCTGCACCAGTCCCAAGGTACATTGTAGAATAATCAATCCTAGGATGGTTCCTGTGTACTTATCTGTGATATATCCAACCAGAGGAAGAAGGTATGCAAAGGAACGAATAAGTTGTATGTTACGAAGCACCTTCTCCTTTACAACATAATTGAGAAAGGGAGTGCTTATACTTTGTAGAAGCAAAGAAGGAATAAAATAAATAAGCCAAAGTGCTCCCATCCATTCCTTAGAACCTGTGACTTGATATAGTAACAGTCCATTTAGAATTCCGCCAGCCGCCCCACCAAATTCCGATACAACTTCTCCCATCCATAATGCCTTAAATGATTTAGAGTACGTCTTCATATGTCATCCCCAAGGTACTGGGTAAGACGTCTGGAAAAGTGAGTGAACTGTGTTGGATTGGCGGAATATATCCCTTTATCAGCCTTAATGAATTTGGCAGCTTTCAATAGTGAAAGTTGATGATGCAGGGTAGTCTTTGAAATATTGAATTGGGTGCTCATCTCTTGGAGGGATGAAGGTCCTCTTAACAATTGGTATAGCAATCGTAAGCGAAGTTCATCTCCTAATGCTTTATGACCGCGAACAAGATCAGTAGGTGGTATCCCGGGTTCTAGCAAATATTCGTCCCTCAATGGATAAAAGAATAATTTAGTGTCCGAAGTTCTTTTCTCTAAAACCCAGGGGCGATATGAAACATGAGGAATCAGTTTGACAGTCCAAATAGATGGTTCTGGTTGATATCTCACTCCATCCGTAATACGTTCAATCTCCTCAACAGGTCTAGTAACATCCAATGAATCATGTTGTTTTTGTTCAAAGGATAATGCTTTATTCCACTTCTCCCATTCCTCTTGCTGACTTATCCAGCTATGCCATTCTGTAATCGCTTCAATAAAAAGGACACATAATTCCTCACGGGAGTAACGAGCTAAACTTCGAATGTATCCACATAAATAATCATGGTCATAAAAATGTGTAGCATATTCCTCAAATGAGGCTAAGCTATGACGGAAAGCAGCAGCCTCAACAGCTTTTTTTCGTAAAGGTTCAAGCTCCCGACCTCCATATGGCAAAAGAGTTTCATATATACAGTCAGCTGAGAGGTTATAAAGGTGATTCGAAAAATCTGAAACAGATGATGAAGAGAATCTGTTTTGAAGCATAAGCAATCCGTACCAGAAGTTAGTCTCTTGTATCACTTGTAGAACATCTATAAGTGACGTAGGCATAGAACTCTGGTCTGTCAGCCATTTCTCGTCTAAATCAAATGTATGTCTAATTCGTGCATGTGTGTATCCTGCTATGCCTAGGATAACTTCCCAAACGGGTGAAGATTCTACCTCCAGGGAGATAGTTTCAATCAGTTGTGAGGAATACGTTTGTTTCATTTAAAAGCCTCCTTTCTATTTATAATATATATTCTAAAATATCAGAAAATAAAATTCAATAATTTTTGAATTTTATTTTTTAAAACTCTATAATAACTTTGTTTTCCTTAAAATGTATGTGCTATTCCGATAAGAAATAATTTTACATATATTTTAATGAGGCTAATTTGGAAGGAAGTTGATAAACAACTGTAACAAAAACGACAATTTTCTGTACACAGGCTAAAGTAAGTTGGAAAATGTCATCCTTTTTAATTTGATGCAGATAAACTTTTGGGAATATCCATACAGGATTAAAGGAACAGATTTATTTAACAAGAACGTGTAATCATTTTCTGTAAAATCATTGTAATATTTGTAATGAAAAGTTTAAAAAATAGAAATTAGCCTTTAATTCTAACAGCATTTTTAAACTTATGATGAGTTTTTAAGAAAGAGTAAACCAATTGCCTTTAACGTGATATAAAAGAAAAAATTAGGACCTTTATGTGTGTTAAATGACTATAAATAGCAATGTTTAGGGTATTCAAGTTTATTTCAATTTAAAGTGATTTTAACACCGGTGAAACAACAATTTTTAGAATTATTAGTACAATTAAAGTATAAAATTTAATTGTAAAGAAGGGATCATTTTGAGAGAAACAATTAGTAGTTATGAAGATTTATTAGAGATGTTAGATTCATTATTACGTGAACCAACTCAGTTTTGGGATGATTTTTATTCTAATCGTGAAAAAGGAATCCCCTTTTTTGCTAATAAACCAGATGAGAATTTAGTGAAATATTTTGAGGGAAAATTACTTAATCCAGGAAAAGTCCTGGAACTCGGATGTGGTCCAGGCAGGAATGCAATTTACTTTGCTAAAAAAGGATGTTTAGTTGATGCAGTAGATTTATCGCAAGAATCAATTCAATGGGCGACAGAACGAGCGAAAGAACAAAATGTAAATGTAAATTTTATTTGCGACAATATTTTTGACTTACAAATTGAAGAGGGAGCATATGATATTGTGTATGATTCAGGATGTCTTCATCACATTGCTCCACACAGAAGAATAAGTTATATAAATTTGGTAAAAAAAGCTTTAAAACCAAATGGGCATTTTGCAATCACTTGTTTTGTTCAAGGTGGAGAATTAGGTGGAGCAGACATAACAGATTGGGAAGTATACAGACTACGAAGTCTTAAAGGAGGACTAGGATTTACAGATGAAAAGCTAAGAACCATTTTTAAAGACTTCTCTGAAATAGAAATACGTAAGATGAAAGAAATTAAACAATCAAATGAAGTATTTGGTGTGCCTGCGCTATGGACAGCCTTATTTATGAAAGAGTCTACTAAATAATGAAAAAAGATGTATTACTATAAGTAAATTATATTATTTATTTTCACTAGCAAGGATTACATAAAAAAAATAGCCGACTCCTTAACGTACAGGGATTCGGCTATTTTTTGTCTAAAATGTGTCTAAGCGTACAATTTTCCCAAAATGATATGGTGACCCCATGCCCATCAACTTAAGAAAATAGATTCACCCCAAAACGAAAAAATGAGCTTTTCTGTTAAAAGTTAGCACAAAATTTCGTTCTGGGGGTATTTGTTTTTCTTAGCTTGATAGCGATGTGGTGCTACCCCAACCAGAGAAAAAGTAGGATTTCTCATAGTAGGGGTACAGCCGCACACCCATCAACTTAAGAAATATGACTATCCTCAAATGTAAAAAGCGTTATTCTTTTTGTGAAAATATACAAAAAGGATGACGTTTTTTCTGGAGTGTGTGAAAAAGGATCGTTCCTTCTTCATGAAGTAGGTTTTTTGCTTCATTTAGAAATGTTGATATTGTATTCAGTCCTTTCTATATATTATAATAATATTATGTATTGGTATTATTAGGAAATAAGATGAGGGATGTATTTGACTAAAAAGAAGGATTATACTCGTTTTTATTTTCTCTTTTCTAGTAAAACATCTATTATACATTTTAATTAACGGAGTGATAAACATGGGTCTAAAAGAACAAGCAATGAAAGACTTTCAAGAGAAAATATCTTCAACTGAAAGTATACAAGGAATGATCACCACTTATTATGAAATACAAAATGGAGTATCTGCTTTAGTAGGAATACCAAATGCAAATTCTACTCCTGTGAAAGGTATTTTAGCTTATACTGAACAACAGTTGTTATTTTATAGTGAAATACTTGGAAGTCTCCCTATATC
>NZ_JBFUIN010000192.1:0-5871 GCF_056401855.1 Bacillus sp. P4_D3 | reverse complement strand
CTCTTCTTTTTTATCATTCGTTATTTTTATGTTCATCATCATTCGTTACTCCTCTATATTTAAGATAATACTTTTCTTAACTCTACCATAGAAAAGCGATTTCCCGGACAAGTTTTTGTAACCCCTTCTAACTCCCTATGGCCGAGTATATTTCCTTTCTCTATGGCAAACTGCTTCATAAACATTTTACATAAAGAATATAATGAATTCATTTGTGCAGTATTTGGATCATATTTATCAAAATTTCCCGTCATACATATTCCAATTGTGTCACTATTATTATCTTTCGCATGTGCTCCAATATGTAAACCTCGCCCTTCGACTACAGTTCCATCTTCTTCAATAAAATAATTGTAACCAATCCCGCTCCATCCTCTTACCTTTTGATGAAATTCGTGGGTTTTATACACATCCCATCCATCTTCTGACGTATGGTGGATAATCAATTTATTTACTTTTTCTAAAGGAATTAACTCATTTTGAAATGTTAAATTTGCACATTTAATTTCCATATGAACATCCTCCTCTTACAAATCGATCATAATAACTGTTTTATCATCTGGTCTTATTCTATTTTCTCCTTCTAGCCTTTCAATGATTGCTACATATTCTTTTATACTATTCTTTCTTATATATACTACAGTTTGTTCTAACGACCACTCTGGGTGAAACAATCCGTCTGAACAAATAAAAATCCCACTTACTTCAGCTAGCTGTAATTCACCATATTGTAAATAATCCATAGCTTCTTTCATCCCATTTGCAACTGAGTAGCCGTTTGGCATATTTGCAAGATAGCGATTGTATTTTAACTGCTCCCGAACATCTTGAAAAACGTTTTCTTCCGGGACTGGTAAACCTTTTTTACGATCCTCTTCTCTCTTCTTTTTTGCACGTTTACTAATTCCTTGAACCGTATCTTTCGTTAATACTCTCATCGCTCCATCCTGAAGTATTGCAACGATCATACAATCACCTAACTGTGCATATTCAAGTTTCTCGCCTTCTATTTGAACTGCTGCAATACATGTACACCATAGATGGTCTTTTTTTCTCGTATCAACCTTGTACTCTAGCATCTTGTTTTGCAATAATTCATTCGCCTTTGCAACTTCACCTTGTAAACTATTAATCTCCCGTAACGAAGTAAAATGACTTGCAAATAAATGCGAAGCGATGTATGCTCCATTATGTCCTTCTTCATCACAAAATGGAACGAGCGGTGTTGCTCCATCACATATACCGTACATCATGTTATGTTCATTACAAAAAAATGAATCCTCACATTCTTGTTTTAAAGGACTTTTCTGTTGATACGTCGTTATCTTCATATCTGTATCCCCTTTCAAATAATCAAATACTCAAACTGTTTAGATTAATCTAATTTTCCGAAATAAACTGTTTTCACCTAAAACTTTCAATTTCATATATAATCTTGAAATAATATGATTATTTAGTGAAGGACGGGAAAAAGATGGTCAGATTTCTTGGTGTTATTTTTGGTTCTATTATTATTGCGATTGCCTTTAATCTTTTCCTTATCCCCCATAAAATTTTAAGTAGTGGAATTGGCGGAATTGCTATTATTTTAGGAATTGCAACCCCTGTGAACACAGGCATTATTAACTTTGTATTGAACTTACCTATCCTTATTTTAGGATACATAGGTCTTGGAAAAAAAGTAATTTTTAACACAGTTGTCTCTGTAATTGTATTATCTGTTGCACTATATTATATTCCTGTAAAAGTCGTAGCAACAGATCCACTTTTATCATCTGTATTTGGCGGTGTCATCGCCGGAGCTGGTATTGGTCTTGTCTTTAACTGCCATGGTTCAACTGGTGGATTTGATATTATCGGTATGTTGTTATCTCGCAAGCGAGATATTAAACTTGGTGGATTCCTTATTGCATTAAATACTGTTGTTGTTGTCATTGCGGGATTTTTCTTCACTTGGGATGTTGCCCTTACAAGCTTACTTTCAATTTATGTAACTGGTAAAGTAATTGATGCCGTTCATACAAAACATCGTAAAGTTACACTTATGATTGTAACAAATCAAGCGGAAGAAATGAAAAAAAAGCTTCTTTCAACTGTAGTACGCGGAATTACGTTACTTGATGGTGAAGGTGCTTATTCAAACGAAAAAAAACGTGTACTCATGACAGTCGTTTCGCGTGAAGAGTTAGCAAGTATGAAACTAACGATTTCCGAAATTGATCCTCATGCATTCGTTAATATTACAGAAACTGTTGAAGTGTTAGGATTGTTTAGAAAAGCATAAAAAACTAGGTGGACCTTAACCTAGTTTTTATTTTGCATAAATTCAATTCGATTTCCAAACGGATCTGATACGTAAAATCTAATCACGTCTGGTCGTGCATTATCATCTATTACTTCAACACCTTGCTTTATTAACTCTTGTTTAAATTCATCAATTTTCAAAACATAAAAAGCTGGATGCGCTTTTTTAGCTGGATTAAAGTTTTGCTCAACTCCGATATGAATCTCTTGATTTCCACACTTAAACCAACACCCACCACGCTTCTTTAATTCCTCCGGCTTTGGAATTTCCTCCATTCCAATTTTATTACCATAAAATTCTCGCGCTTCTTCTTCACATCCTACGGGCGCAGCTACTTGTACATGATCAATTCCTTGAATATAATTTTTCATATTACTTCCCCCTCTTCTATTCTAATCGTATAACGAAAACACATTCATGTAACTTACAGAAAATTAATTAAGCAATATAAGATTCTCTTATTACTACCTTTTATACCTTCCACTAATAATAAAAAAAGAAAATTTATTCTGTAATTTCCATTTTTTATAGAAATAAACGTCACACCTATATTATAGTTATTAATAGATCCATCTTTTTTAGATGCTAATTGTACGGAGGAAATATTATGAGTCGTAAAAAATATTCATCTACTCAAAAAAAGCGTCATCCGAACGTATCTGGACGCCTGCGAAACCATATACAAAATCGTTCTTTAGCAGAAATGTACGCATCTCTTTTCGAACATAACCCTGATAGTATTATTTCATTGAATTTAGAAGGAGTTATTTTACATATTAATCCCTCTGCTGAAAGAATATTAGGTTATACTTCTAACGAATTAGAGCGAAAAACAATCACTTCTATTTTAGAAGCACATATTTCTGATCAAGTACTACAATACATAAAAAATACTGCAGCTGACAATCAAAAAGAGTATATCGTCTCTATTTATCATAAAGACGGATATTTACTAGATGTCGTAACAAAATTAGTTCCTATTTTTGTTAAAAATCGTTTAACAGGTGTATACGCCATTATGAAACCCCTTGAAAAATCAGAAAGAATTGAGAAAGTATTACAAGAGAGTGAGAAACGATTACGCACATTAATGAATTCAATGCCTGCATTTGTTATTTTTAAGGATCATGAAGGACGCTGGCTTGAAGCAAATGACTATGCGCTTTCTTGTTTCAATTTCCATAACGTACCTTATCATGGAAAAAGAGATAATGAACTCATTCAATATAACGAAGCGTACCGCGAATCTTTTTTGCATTGTGAAGAAGTCGATGAACTAACATGGCAAAAGGGACAAATTCTTCACGGAGAGGAATTTATTATACATAGAGATGATTTCGACCTAGTTTTAAGTATTTCAAAGGTCCCACTCTTCCATCCTGATGGCTCACGCAAAGGTCTTATAGTGATGGGAAGGGACGTTACCGAACTAAAAGAAACTGAAAAGTTATTACGAAAATCCGAAAAGCTTGCAGTAGTAGGACAACTGACAGCTGGAATTGCCCATGAAATTAGAAACCCGCTCACTTCATTAAAAGGATTTTTAACATTATTACATCCAGAAATAAATGAGGAAAATAAATGGTATGTGGACGTTATGTTGAGTGAGATTTCACAAATGGAATCTATAACAAGCCAATTTATGGCGATGTCTAAACCACAAGTGTTATCTATTCATACATGCAACGTACAAACATTAATTGAAGAAGTTGTAACTTTTATTTTACCAACAGCAATTATGCATAGCGTTCATATCATCATGGACCATTTCGATTATATTTCTGACATTCAATGTGACAGTAATCAATTAAAACAAGTTTTTATTAACATAGTAAAAAATGCGATTGAGGCTATGCCTGATGGTGGTAACATATTCATTCAAACAACTTCGTTAGAAAATGATTTTGTTTCAATACGCATTATCGATGAAGGTTGTGGGATTCCTGAAGAGCGTATGGCTCGTCTTGGCGAACCTTTTTATAGCTTGAAAGAAAAAGGAACTGGCCTTGGCTTAATGATGTGCTATAAAATCATTCAAGAGCATCACGGGAAATTATTCATTTCAAGTGAATTAAACATAGGAACAACTGTCGATATCCAATTACCAGTTGCTACAGCTCAGCCTGTAACAAACTCTTAACTATGGTACATGAATATAGTAAAAGATATCTGTTATAAGTAGTTCAGTTATTGTGGAAAACATCTACACTAATACGCTAAAAAGCTCAAAGTCCCTATATGACTCTGAGCTTTTTAGCGTATAAAACGCATTTCATTACATCCATTCTCTTCCATGTTCACGAATAAATTTAATATCCTTTTCGTAATGTTCAAGGTGTCCTTCATCTATCATCTTTTGGAAGTTCATATCGCCTTCTTTTGCTTTTCTTTTCATGTATTTACATAATCCTTCTAATCGTAGAAGTACCATCTCCAAATAATCCTCGTCCATACCCTCACCTTTATAGGACTCAAAAAACAATTTAATCCTTTGCTTTATACGTTCCACATGCTGTAATGAATTATAATAAACTGCCTTACCTGTTTCCGTATAATAAACTCTACTTAATGGGACACAAGTGTAAAGAGTATAGGCTATGTCCCAAAGTCTTGGTCCAGGACCAGCAACATCAAAATCAATAATACCTACTGGTTTTTCGTTATTAAAAATAATGTTATATATTGCAAAATCATTGTGGCATACAACCTCTATTTTATTTGGAGTATTATCCATTGGTTTCCAATCATCTAATAAAGGAAAATCACTCACAGCATCATGATAAAGACGGAGCATCTTCGCTATTTCTTTTAAAACATCATTAGACCACATGTACTCTTTTAAAGGATAATTACCAGCTTTCCCTTCAATAAATGATAATATCTCTCTATCTTTATCATCAATACCTAAAAACTTTGGTGCATAACTAAAACCTTTATTTTCTAAATGATTTAATAGCTTATGAATTTTGGTACTGCCTTGCTTTAATTCTCGTCGAACTGTATCTTCTGAACGATATACGTTTGAGACATTGCCTCCCGTTAGCATTTCTTCATTTTCGTAGTTTGCCATCTAATAGTTCCCCCCATTATTAGAATAATCGACACTCCTGCTCATTAACAAAACAGGAACCCCTTTACTTTTATTTTAACATAACTTTCCTATTCTCTTTTAACCCCTTAAATTGCAACAAAAAAATCGAGTATAAAATCTTTATGATTTTACACTCGATTTAGTCTACTATTTATGCATGTGAAAACATTTTTTCATACCATTCTGTTGCCTTCTCTACTTCATTCATCGTTAATTGATGTCCTCTATTTTCCCAATGCATTGTTACATTAGCATTTGCATTTTCTAATAGCATCTTCAATTCCTCTGACTCAGAAGGTGAACAAATTGGATCATTTGTTCCAGCAGCAATAAACACTGCTTTCTCTCCTAAATTAGGAAGTTCTATCCCTCTTCTTGGAACCATTGGATGATGAAGAATGGCACCTTTTAATGCATTTTCATAATGGAATAATAAACTCGCTGCAATATTTGCTCCATTTGAATACCCAATAGC
>NZ_JBFUIN010000191.1:0-5899 GCF_056401855.1 Bacillus sp. P4_D3 | reverse complement strand
TCTTTGAACAAATTACTGATTCTATTATATGTACCACATATCACTATTATACTCTCCCTCACAATATATAAATATCCCTATTTCTATAATTGGATATTTCCCTATTTCTCTACTTTTGTTATCAGAAATGGTGGTATAGGGGGAGCTTTTGAACAAATTACTGATTCTATTATATGTACCGCATATCACTACTATAATCTTCTTTTCGATATAGATATATCCCTATTTCTATAATTGGATATTTCCCTATATCTCTACTTTTATTATTAGACATGGTGGTATAGGGGGGGCTTTTGAACAAATTACTGGTTCTATTGTATGTACCACATATCACTACTACAATCTCCTTCTCTATATAGATATATCCCTATTTCCATGATTGGATATTCCCCTACCTCTGCTATCAAAAATATTGAATTAGGCCATGGTCATCAAGTTAMGCTTATGCAACGTCGATTATAGGAAAGGTTGTTTCTTTTTTAACTGACGATATCAATTCTCTCGTTTTGAGATGTTTGCCTTTCTTAGCTTGATGGGCATGGGATATACGGGCTTTTTCAAAAAATAAATGGAGTGGTATAAATGACAGATTCTATTGCATGTACCACATATCACTGCTATAATTTTCTTTATAACATAGAAATATCCCTATTTCTATAATTAGATATTTCCCTATATTTCTAATCTTTTCACTAAAATATAGAAATAGGGAAATAGGGAAATCTTCTAGAAAATAAATGGAGTGGTATAAATGGCTATTACAATTACTGTTGGGAATTACAAAGGGGGCGTTGGTAAAACCACTAATGCTGTATTAAACTCTTATGAATTCGCAAAAAAGGGGAAAAGAACTTTACTCGTTGACCTTGATCCACAGAGTAATGCAACAAAATCTCTTATGTTAACAAAATCTATCCTTAATTCTGACGAAAAGGTAGCTTTAACTAAAACATTGATGAAAGGAATTCAAGAGGGGAATTTAGATGGATTAGAAGTTGAAATAATGGAAAATTTACATTTAATTCCTTCTTATGTTGATTTTCAAGATTTCGCAAAATTTCTATATAAATCGTGTTCTTCGGAAGAAGAGGAAGATTTCTACTTTAAGGAATTACTTGAGAAAATAAAATATAAATACGATTACATATTTATCGATGTTCCACCTATGTCAATTGAAGTTACAAAAAATGCAGTTGTAGCTTCTGATTATGTTCTTATAACTCTACAAACACAAGAACGTTCTCTTACAGGTGCAGAAAACTACATTAACCAACTAATAAAATTAAAAGAGCAATATAATCTTGATATTGAAGTTGTAGGTATTCTTCCAGTGCTATTAAAAAATAATGGTAAAGTGGATGAATACATTATGGAAAATGCTCGTGAAATTTTTGGTGAGGAAAACCTATTTAAAAATATCGTTCCACAGATGGAACGTATTAAAAGGTTTGATGTTAACGGTATTACTGAAAATGATAGACATGATTTAAATGTAATAGAACTATACGAAAAAATTAGTGATGAATTATTATCTCGTATCAATGTTTTTGAAAGTATGAAGGTTGGTGTATAACATGGCAAGAACTCCTGGATTATTAGGCAGAAAAAAGAGCAATTTTGACCCAACAGATCCTTATATCTCAAACGAGGATTCAGTTGTAACAAAAAGTGGCGAAGATACTCCTACTTTTTCACCTAAAAATGAACAAGAACAAGTAAATCAGCAGGAGAAAAAGAAGGAGCAAACACCAGAGAAAAAGACATTTAAAAACCAACAAGGTAGTATTAAAATTTCTAGTCAATCTAAGGAAGAGCTTGGAGCACTATTGAAACTTACTAATAAGAAATATGCTCATGAAATAATAGATTTACTTATACATCATTATGTAGAAAATCAATTAACTCCCGAACAGAAAAGGAAATTTAAATTATTAACAGAGATTTAGAAATATAGAAATATCCCTACATATAAATAGGGATATTTCTATATTTTTTCGATTTTAAAAAATATCCTCACCAGAACTTCCTCCACAACCTTTTCTTCTCTCTCTCCACTGCAACATCCTCATGATATTCCTTATGTAAATTGATAATAAAGTTATTTAATTTCGATATAAAAATATAAGAGCCTTACTATATTTTTTTGTAGTAAGAATCTTTAAAGTTGTTTAATTCATGTTGAACTAAAGTACCCGTTACTCTATTTAGTTAGATGAGTAATTTATTAGAAAAATTATCAATTGCCTGAATAGCTAATTCCAACGCTTTTATCTATTCAAGATCAGAAATATCATTTTAGTCTCATTGTAGTCTATCGTTTTTGACATCAATGATTTAAGCACTATCCGTTAATTTTATAGTTCTATTACTTGTATCACATATCATCCCTGTGCTCCTCTCCCGCAGTATAGAAATATCCCTATTTCTATATATCCCTGATTTTTTTATCAAAAATAGCGAAGATACTCCTGTTTCTTCACCTGAAAACGAGTAAAGACAAGTGAATGTATGGAATTTAAAAACCAATAGGGCGGTTTTAAAACTTCTAGCCAATTTCATGACTCATGAAGAGCTTGGAACACTAATGAAGCTCACTATTAAGAAATATACTCATGAAATAATAGATTTACTTATACATTATTATGTAGAAAATCAATTAACTCCCGAATAGAAAAGGAAATTTAAATTATTAACAGAGATTTAGAAATATAGAAATATCCCTATGAAGAAATAGGGATATTTCTATATTTTTGCAGTTAAAAAAATATAATCACCAGAACTTCTTCCACGACTTTCTCTTCCCTCTCATCACCGCAATTCCCTTATGATATTCCCTCATCAATCGCTTTGTCACTTAAGCTAACTATTTAACGATTTCCCCGAAAGAATTCTCTTTCCTCAAGCGTGTGAAGGGCTTAGCCCAGCGATAGGTGGGAGATGAATTTCGGTTTGGCGTAACCAAAAGGTTTTGCTTTTCATTTCGCCTCTGATATAATCAGTCTTATAAAGTATAAAGGTTGGTATATCAATGAAATTAGATAGTAATAACCATTCAGTGTTCTTGTTGTATTATCACCTTGTGTTGGCCGTGAAATACAGAAGAAATGTGTTTGATGATGATATGTCAGACTATGCAAAAGACATGTTTGTTCGACTATCTGAAAACTATAACATCACATTAGTTGAATGGAATCATGGTGTAGACCATGTTCATATTTTATTCAAGGCACATCCTAATACAGAAATGACAAAATTCATCAATGCATATAAGAGTGCAAGTTCTCGACTCATTAAAAGAGATTTTCCACAAGTAAAAAAGAAACTTTGGAAAGAGATGTTTTGGTCAAGAAGTTTTTGYTTACTAACTACTGGTGGTTCACCAATAGACGTGGTAAWGAARTATATTGAAAATCAAGGTGAAAAGTGAGGTGAAATGATATGACAAAGCATAATAAAGCATATAAATTTCGTTTGTATCCAACAGAAGAACAAGCATMCCTTATGCGTAAAACCTTCGGTTGTGTACGTTTCGTGTATAACAGAATGTTAGCWGAACGKAAAGAAGCGTAYGAAAAATACAAAGATGAYAAGGAACAACTAAAGAAACAAAAGCTTCCAACTCCTGCGAAATAYAAAGCAGAATTTGAGTGGTTAAAAGAAGTTGATTCATTAGCTTTGGCAAATGCTCAACTAAAYTTGCAAACTGCCTATAAGAATTTCTTTAGTGGTCAAAATGACTTYCCAACATWCAAAAGTAAAAAAGAYAGAARGTCTTATACAACGAATGTAGTAAACGGAAATATTATGTTGCTWAATGGTCATATCAAATTACCAAAAYTGAAAATGGTACGTATCAAACAGCATAGAGAAATACCACAAGACTATATGATCAAGTCATGTACGATCTCCATGACACCTACCGGTAAATACTATGTGTCCATCTTGACTGAATACGAAAAAGAGATTGTAMAAAAAGAAGTAGMAACATTTGTTGGATTAGACTTTGCGATGGATGGATTATATGTTAGTTCTGAGGGTGAGAAAGCCAATTATCCTAAGTTCTATCGTAAMATRTTAGACCGATTAGCAAAGGCACAACGAGTATTAGCAAGACGCAATAAAGGTTCTGAGCGTTGGAATAAACAACGTATTCGTGTAGCTAAGTTACATGAGAAAGTAGCTAACCAACGTAAGAATTTCCTTCATCATGAGTCTAAAGAGTTGGCTACTAATTTTGATGTTGTAGCTATTGAAGACCTAAACATGAAAGGAATGTCGCAAGCACTTCATTTTGGAAAAAGTGTCGCTGACAATAGTTGGGGAATGTTCACTTCTTTTTTAGCTTATAAACTATACGAAAAAGGAAAACAACTTATGAAAATAGACAAATGGTTTCCTTCCACAAAAACATGTAGTAGTTGTGGAAATGTAAAAAATATGTCATTGTCTGAACGAGTATATTCTTGTATATGCGGTGTAAATCTCGATAGAGATTATAACTCAGCTATCAATATCAAAAATGAAGCAATACGTCTATTAGCGTTAGCATAAATAGCAATAAAATAACCTTTGGAACAAGGGAGTTAGCTCGGCTGTCTTAGGACGAATTCGTTAGCTATCAAAAAAGTAACGACTAACCGAGAAGCCCCCACTTCAAACAGTCCGTTAGGACGTTAAGTGGCGGGTAGTTCACAGTCACAGTTATAGTATAAACCGGATTGGAAATGTTATTCGGAAGGGAATATAATAAAAATTTCATTTTATAGAGATTATTTACACATGAAAAAAGCGCTTATATAGCGCTTTTTGAAAAGTAGGTTTCAAATCACACGCCCAAATGTGATTTGAATACATGTGCATACAGAGTATATGTAAATTTGAATTGAATTGTGCAAAAAAAATAAAAATTCAGGAGTGGAGTAAAAGTGTTTATGAACAGTGAGAAAGAGTATAAATTTAACATGCATCCCAAACAATTAATGAGTCTTATTTAAATATATGGGAAATAATCAAAAAAACAAACTAGTTCGTATCAATGATGTAATGATTAACCCTACTAATATTTCTTCGCTAGAATTTATATCAACGCATACATCACCAATTAAATTAAATTTTATATCTTGTTCGTATAAAAAAGTATCCATGACAGGTTCTTCTTTGTTATATATAAATTACACAATTAATCTTAATATGAACGAAATTAGAATTCATCTTCCGTAATTAGATTACCAGCATCGTTATCTTTCGTTAATCTTTGTTTTAGGTAGTTTTCTTTTGTTGTCCGGTCATTTTTATGACCTACTGCAGCTGCTATGACATGAGGTGCTAGTCTCTTGTAGTCGTATAAGTACTGCACATAAAAATGTCTAAAGAAATGGGGAGTGATTCGTATATTCTCCGTAAAGGATAACTTTGTATCCTTAATGATTTTAGAAATATATTGTGATAAATAATTTTCTCTATAAGCAGTATGATTCTTTGTTTGAAATATAGTCTTTCCATTTTTATTTCCAATGTCCACAGGTAATCGTCTCCGGATTCGAAACGCAATAATACGATTAAAAATCTCTTTATTAATAGAAACAATCCGTTCATTATCTCCCTTTGTATCAACTATTAAATAGTAACGTCCACGTATAGCGTCATACTCAAGATCTTCCCATTTGGCATGAGCGACTTCTGCAACACGTAATCCCGTAGTAGCAAGGACTGATAATAAAGCATAGTTAATTTCATTATCCTTGTAGTAGTTTAGCAGCTGCTTCACTTCCTCATATGATAACTCACGCTTCGGTTTATGTTGTTTATTCACTGCCGTGCTTAGAATCTCTACATGAAGAGGCTCCTGGATATATTGGATTTCGTATAGCCATTTCAAATAAGAACGGATTACACCAAG
>NZ_JBFUIN010000190.1:0-5912 GCF_056401855.1 Bacillus sp. P4_D3 | reverse complement strand
ATTATAGAGTTATCTCATGAGGTGAAACAAAATTTACAGGTTATTTCTGAAATGAATGAAATGGTAAGCATGAATAATGGTTTAAATATTGCTCGTCATAGAAGTTACGATATATTAATTGGAATGAGAAATGAAATAACGGTAATTGCTCAAAGATTACAAATAGATATAGATAATATGGATGATTATTTTTATGACTTATATGAAAAAGTACAAAAAAATAGTTTTCAAATAGCCGGTTCTCCATCCGTAGTTTTTTATGATAAAGAGTATATTCCAAATCGCAGTGATATTGAATTAAGAATTCCGGTTATGTATGAGGACAATAAAGGCGTATTACAAGAGTGCGAAATAAAAAAGCTAAATCAGCATCAACTCGTTACTACTATGCATTATGGCAGCTATGACTATATAGGCTATGCTTATATGGCATTAGAAGAGTGGGTGGAAAGCAATGGCTATATAATAGATAGTCACCCATATGAAGTCTATATAAAGGGACCTGAATGTGATTGTTTAGTAGAGGAGTATGTTACACAAATTTGTTTTTTAGTTACGAAAATAGAATGAGAATAAGGATTGACATTAACATTATGTCAATCCTTATTCTATATATGTAAGCAATTTATCATAATAAAAAGGGGAAAGAATATGAAAAGAAAAATTTTACTTATTTGTCTAATTCTTAGTATGGTATGGATCTCAGCGTGTACTCCTGAAGTAGGAGAAGGTGAGAATGGTAGCTCTGTTCTACCTAATCAGTTGCCGAAGAATGTAGTATTTAAAAATGGTACAATCTATACTTCAAATGGAAAGCAAGACATCGTAGAGGCTGTAGCCGTTAAAGAAGGGAAAATTACATTTGTTGGTTCAAACAAGGATGTAGAGGGATTTATAAATGAAGATACGAAAGTGGTGGATTTACAAGGGCGTTTTATCCTCCCTGGTTTTGTGGACAATCATAATCATATATTTGAAGCGAAATCACCAGCAGCAGGGAATTGTAGTGTCTCACCAGATGCTTCGCTGCAAGAACAACGCTCGTATTTAAAAGCGTGTAAAAAAGATGTAAAAGAAGGGGAATGGATAAGCGGAACTGGATTTAGTTTAGAAGAGCTGTTAAAAGATATGGACGAAAAATCAGAACAACAAACTCCATTACAAGTTCTAAATGAGTTATTTCCTAATAATCCAGTATTAATTATGGAAAGAACCTCTCATTCTGTATGGGTTAACTCGAAAGCATTGGAGTTAGCTGGGATAAATAAAGATACGAAAGATCCGCAAGGCGGAAGAATCATTCGAGATCCAGAGACAGGAGAACCGTTTGGTATTCTTTATGATACAGCTGGAGATATTGTGATGGAAAAAGCATGGAATTCCCAGCCGAATCTGTTTGAAAAAAATTATGAAGGTTTGTTGGACGGATTAGATGAGGTTGCGAAGAATGGTATTACTACAGTCGGTGATGGACGTCTCTATTGGAAGCGAGGCTGGTTAGATGTTTGGAATAAAGTTTATGATGAAAAAAAGCTAACTTCACGAGTAGTACTTCGTCCATGGGTATATCCGAATTTAAATGAAGCAGAACAAATGGAGTATTTCAAAAAAATTAAACGTGATGATTTGTCATCCCGAATGCTTATAAATCAAGTGAAAATGTATAGTGATGGAATTAGTATTAATAGCACAGCTAAAATACTAGAAAAATATAAATTTGAGTGGTTTCAAGGGACTCCATATGGTTTGAACTATATTCCAGAAGAAAAGATGAAGTGGTGGTTGACTGAACTTAATAAAATTGGTTACGGTGCGTTAATCCACGCGATTGGAGACGGCGGGGTAAGAGAAAGTTTAAACGCAATTGAAGCAGCGAAAAAAGAAGGGGCAAATCAGCCTTATACGCTCACGCATGTGGAGATGGTAGAAGATAGTGATATAAAACGTTTTGCTGAGTTAGGTATTAGCGCTGATTTTCAAGTAGGTCATGATTTTGCGGAAGATCCTAAACAAAGCTGGGCAAGTACGTATTTTTCAGATCAACAGATGAAACGAATTATGCCGTTAGGGCGAATTTGGAAAACAGGAGCAAATGTATCGCTTAGTAGTGATTGGGATGTAAATGAACTGAATCCACTTGTGACGATTTCGAATGCATTAAGTATTGATGAGAAAGGCTTATCCGATGTACATGCAGCTATTGATGCTTATACAATTAAGCCAGCCAAAGCATTAGGTCTTGATAACATTACTGGCTCGATTGAAGTAGGGAAATCAGCTGATATGGTATTACTAAATGAAGATATTACGAAAATGAGTGCCGATAAGATTCCGAATGCGAAAGTTTTAGTGACGGTTTTACAAGGAGAAGTAGTGTATCACAAGGAGAAATAGCGAGTAATCTTATTTGGTTGCCACAAGTAAATGAATATATTTCTGTTGACCTTAACACGATGTCAAAGTTTAGACTGAACTTACATTCGAAGAAGGGGTGAACATGTATGAGAAATATGGAAAATAGTTTGTTTTATATGCCTGCTGAGTGGGAAAAACATGAGGGGACATGGCTCCAATGGCCTCATGATAAAACGCATAGAGGTGAAGGTTACAGAGCTAAGTTGGATGATATTTGGATATCGATGGCAAAGGAGCTTCATTATGGAGAAAATGTGCATATTGTTGTATGTGATGAGGAAGAAAAGGTACATGTCCAATCAAAGTTAATTGAAGCGAAAGTAAATATGGATAAAATTGATTTTTTAGTTCAAGAAACCGATGATGTTTGGATAAGAGATAATGGACCAATCTTTGTAAAAGATAAAGAGAGAAACATCTGCCTAACACACTGGGTATTTAATGGTTGGGGGGATAAATACCCGTATGAAAAAGACGCTGTTATTCCAGAGAAAATAAGTGAAATGTATAGCATTCCAAAAGTTAAATCTAGTGTTTGTATAGAAGGTGGAGGAATAGAGATAAATGGAAATGGCACCTTAATGGCGGCAAAAACTTCTATTATAAATGAAAATCGAAATCCTACACTAAGTCAGGAAGAGATTGAAATAGAGTTAACGAAGTATTTGGGAGTAACGAATTTCATATGGATAACTGGTATTCGCGGAGAGGATAATTATGATGAAGATACAGATTACCATATTGATGGGGCAGCGCGTTTTGTAAATGAAAATACAATTCTTTATGAATATGATCCTTTTGGGGAAGGAGAGTCGTACCTTTTGGAGGCGCAGGAAAAGCATTATCAAGAATTGCGACAAGCGAGAAATATAGATGGAAATCCATTTCAGCTCATCCCAGTACCTGTAACAAGAAAAGTGGTAAAAGAGGCAGACTGTAAAGGTTCGTATTTGAACTTTTATATTGGAAATGAAGTTGTATTGGTTCCTATATACGGTGATGAACATGATAAGTTAGGACTTCAAATCATTGAAGGGCAGTTTCCAGGAAGAAGAATTGTTGGGATTCATGTAAATGAATTGTATGCGTATGGTGGCATGATTCACTGTGTGACGCAGCAGCATTTAGAATAAAGTGATTTAAATGAAAGAAGCATGCAGAGCATAACTCTGCATGCTTTTTTCTTATAATGCTGAAAACTCTTCAACAAGTTGGGTGAATCGATTCAATGCACTTTCAATTGGCTCTGGTGTAGTTAAATCAACACCAGCTTTTTTCAGTAGGTTTAATGGATAGTCAGAACTTCCACCTTTAAGGAATTCAATATAGTTTTTCTGTGCATTTGGATCACCGCTTAATAATTTATCGGCGATTTGAATGGCAGAGGCGAATCCCGTTGCGTATTTGTACACGTAAAATGGACGATAGAAATGAGGGATTCTAGACCATCCATATTTTACTTCTTCATCAAACATAAGTGAATCACCGTTATATTCTCTAAATAGCTTTTCATAAATTTCGCTAAAGACTTGGGCATTTAATGGTTTACCTTGCTCGGCCATTTCATGTGTGGTTTTTTCAAATTCTGCAAACATGATTTGTGTAAAGAAGGTACCTTTAAAGCTATCGATAAAGTAGTTAATTAAATGATTACGTACGTTCGTTTCTTTCGCTTCTTTTAATAAATAGTGAATTAATAACACTTCATTTACGGTAGAAGCGACTTCTGCGACAAAAATGGAATAATGTGCAGAAATTCTTGGCTGGTATCCGTGTGAGTAATGCGTATGCATTCCGTGACCACATTCATGAGTAAGGGTGAAAAGGCTATTTAAATCATCGTGATGATTTAAAAGAATGAAAGGATGAACACCGTATACACCAAAATTATAAGCGCCAGAACGTTTTCCTGGTGTTTCTCTCACGTCTATATATCGTTTATCTTTAAAGCTTTTTAATGTTTCGATATATTCTTCACCTAAAGGAGCTAGTGACGCGATCATTATATCAAACGCTTCGTCGTATGGAATGTCTTGTTTTACACCTTTTACTAAATCAACACTCAAGTCGTATTGTCTTAGTTCATCTACATTTAATTTTTCTTTTCTAAGTTCATTATACGTATGTAATGATTGAATGTTTTTTTTCGTCGTATCGATTAAATTTTCATATACTTCYTTCGGAACCATGTCGCCAAATAATGATTTTTCTAAAGCTGATGGATATTTTCGTAGCTTTGAAACAGTAACATTATTTTTAATAGCTGCGGACAAAGTAGAAGCGATAGAGTTTTTTAACTGAATATATGGCTTGTAATAAGCTTTATAAGCTTCTTTACGTTTCTCACGATTCTCATCTTCTATTAACTTTGAATACATTCCACGTGTTAAGTTTACTTTTTCTCCATCATCAGTAGTCACTTCACCAAAAATTATATCTGCATTATTTAACATGCCAAATGTATGCTGCGGGGAGGAGAGTGCTTCACCCATTTGTGATAAAATTTCTTCTTGGTCTTTATTCAAAACGTGTTTTTTATAGCGGTATAATTCGAATAAGTCTTCTTTATAATAGTGTAAGCCTTCTGTTTCTTCTATGTAAGAATGTAATGTGTTTTCATCTACACTAAGCAAGAATGGGGAAAAGAAAGATTTAGCCGCACTTACTTTCACGTGTAATTGTGATACTTTATCGACAAGGGATTGAGCGTCAGTATCGCGTGTATCAAGATCAGATTGTAGTCTTGCATAAGCGAACATTAAAGATATTATGCTAGATATTTCTTCACTCTTTGTTAAATAAGCTAATAAACTATTGCCATCGTGAATATTTCCGTTAAACTTGTGTAGTTCATTCGTTAATACTTCAATTTTATGAAAGTCGCTTTCCCAATCTTCAATTGTATGGTAAATGTCCGTTAAATTCCATTTTTCTTTATCAGCTACTTGTAGTCGATCTTTAAGTTCTGTCATAATCATTTCCTTTCTAAATATGTAGTTATGTTCCTATATAACTATGAAATACAACAAATTGCAAAAAATCCCTGCTGGAAAATAAAAAGCCTTGCCGGAAATGGCGAGGCTTTAAAAGTTTAATGTAATGCCAAACGTTGAATGTAAAAGATTTTTATATTGCTCTTCTGTAACTGTTTCTTTCGTTTTTTTACCGTTTTTCGCTATTGTAAGGCTATCTTTCGTTAAAGAGGCATGCCCATTTTCAGTCAGTTTTACAATAAGAGGTACTTTATTAAAAGGGGAACCCTCATGTTCAACGATAATTTTTTGTGCTGCATTTGCTTTTTCCACATTTACTTCTTCCAAGTGAAATGCATAACCTACTGTCCAATCATTAGTAGAAGATTGATCTAGAAACTCATTATTTTTACGCATTTCTAAAATATAATTGCCTTTTTCAGTCGTTTCTTTGCGAATACGATAATCTCCTGTTACGGAGTGAACGACTTCACCTGAGAAAGGGACAGGTGCAAGAGGTAAGTA
>NZ_JBFUIN010000189.1:0-5914 GCF_056401855.1 Bacillus sp. P4_D3 | reverse complement strand
GCGTTGTCACAGGGACTCTAGCAACCATTGTTCATAACGTCAAAACCGAAAATATTTCTAACCCTTCCATGACGATTGTTGGTGATGTCGTTTCCTTACGTAACCAAATCGGTTGGAAAGAACATAAACCATTGCACGGCAAGAAAGTTTTATTTGCATCTGCAACAAATAAAGAAAGTTCAATAAAACAAATGTTACAAGAATCCGGTGCAGAAATATATCAAATCCCAACTTTCCAAAAGGAAGAATACACATTAACCTCTGAACAAATCAATGAAATTTTTAGTGTTGATCGCCTTGTATTTTGTTCAGCTGAGAGTGTAGAGATTTTGATGCAATCATGCAGTAAGCACCATAAAGATATTCGTTCCTTACAGGCAGAACTGCAATATATGAACCTTCCTGTTCAAGAAAAGCTTATGCAGTATGGATTGTTAAGTAAACCTGCAGCGTTTTCTTCTAATACAACTATTTATTTAGGCCGAAATATTAATCGAATTGCTTTCATTCAAGAAAAAATTGGTGCAGGCTCCTATATGATGACTCATGAGTATACAATCGATAATCGCTTCGATGAAATTCATTCCCGTATGCTTTCGGAATTCTCATGGGATAGCATTGTATTTGAAGGACGCGCTTCAATTGATACGTTTCTATCAGAAGTAAAGCGTCTTGGATTTATGCATGTTCTTACTCTTCCATTCTCGTATACAGACGTTCCAACTTTACACTATGCGAATAAAGTCGGGTTACATAACATTGATCATCAATTACAAGACATTATTATGAAGAAGGATATGGTGGCAAGATGAAAGGAATTGTATATGTTGGACACGGTAGTCGACTACAAGAAGGCAATGAACAATTCATTCACTTTATTCAATCAGTTATGACAGAGCGTAACGAAAGAATTCAAAAAATAGCTTTTCTTGAACTAACAACACCTACCATTCAAGATGCAGTTACAGAAACAATACTAGAGGGATCAACTGAAATAATGATAGTTCCTGTTTTATTATTTGCAGCAGCTCACTATAAACGTGATATTCCTTTTGAGATAGAGCAAATGCAAAAGAAATATCCACATATAAATTTTTCAGTTGCACCACCTTTTAGTACGCATCCACATATGGTTGAACTTGTAGTTAAAAGAATACGTGAAACAATGCCAATGCAAGACAGTAGAATTATACTCGTCGGTCGAGGTAGTAGTGACCCTCAGCCGATATATGAATTACAACAAATTGGAGCAGCTGCCGGACGAAAACTCGGTATGCCAGTATCTTGTTCCTTTTTAACAAAAGGAACTCCCTCTTTTACTGCTGAGCTCAAAAATATAACACAGGCTGCGTCACATGTATATGTCATGCCGTACCTTCTCTTTACCGGATTATTGCTTCAAAAAATTAAATTACATACAAAAAAGTATGATCACGTTACAACTTGCAACTGCCTTCAGTTTGATACATACATGAAGTTAACATTATTAGAACGAATGGAGGAATGTGTGTATGTATAACCTGTACCCTCTTATGTTTAATCTAAATCAAAAAGTGGTCGTTATCATTGGTGGTGGTAAAATTGCATATCGAAAAGCGTCTGGATTAAAGGATACAGGCGCTTTTGTCACGGTTGTCAGCCCGGAAATTTGCGAGGAAATGAAGGAGCTTCCTTATGTTACATGGAAGCAAAAAACTTTTACTAATGATGATATTAAAGATGCCCATCTTATTTATGCCGCAACAAATCAACATACTGTAAATATGATGGTCAAGCAAGCTGCTCATGATTTCCAATGGGTTAACGTTGTAAGTGATGGTACAGCATCATCATTTCACACACCTGGTGTCATACGAAATGATGAATTTGTTGTCAGTATTTCAACTTCAGGTAAAGATCCATCGTTTACAAAGCGTATGAAACAAGAATTATCATCTGTCCTTCCTAAACTTATAAAAAAGCTTTCTCGTACTCACAAATTGTAATCTATCTCTTGGCTAATATATTAATTACCTTTGGACAAACGTTCTTTGAGAGACGTTTGTTGAATTAGATTTGAGTTCATACATTTATCCCTTTATTTCTTTATCTGTAGGCAAAACAATTGCAGCTATTATATAAATTAACACTGTTATTCTGCTAGTGAAAAAGGCTGACAATGCAGTTACTATTCGAAGGATACTAACATCAATTCCATACTTATCGCTTAAGCCACCTAATACACCTGATACTTGTTTATCTTGAGTGGACTTATATAATTTTTTCATCTAAACACCCCAATCAAATTAAATCTTTGTATACTAAAAATCAGTTCAACCTTTGGAAGAGATTTAACATTGCTTCAACTAACCTGCCCTTTAATTGAATAACATCTGTTATCTATATTTTAACATAAAATCCCATAATTCTTCTGTTTTTCATTTTAAAACCACACTATTTTAGAAAACAAGCTTTTGTTAAGATAGCGATAGTAAATGAAATTATATCGACGTTGCTACAAAAATGACAAATCCTATTACTAAAAGAACCGTCCCATAATACTTTGGGACGGTTCTTTTTTCCTTATTAATGATTCTTTAACATCACTAACATCTTCTCTTGACTATACATCCACACTGTAATGATTAAACAAGCAAGCGCTACTTCTGATAATGCCATAAATCCAATTGCATAATGACCTGTTAGTTGGAATAGTAGTGTTAAAATTAATGGTGGGAAGAACCCTCCTAGTCCACCTAAAGCTGACACAACCCCATTTACAATCCCTGCTTGTTCAGAGAAGTACATTGGAACAAGTTTAAAGATTGTACCATTTCCAATACCTGCACAGAATGCGACTAGTAAGCAACCAAATGTATACACGTTCATACTAGGCATAAATGATAAAATAATACCTGAAAGTGTTAAGCCGATAAATACGAAGATTAATATTTTAAATGGATTAAACTTATCACCGAGCCAGCCACCAATTGGGCGCATCATTGTTGCTAATACGATAAACCCCGCTGTCCGCATACCCGCATCTACTTTCTCTAATCCGAAGTGAGATACTAAAAAGTTTGGTAAATATACTGTGAATGCGACAAATGATCCGAAAGTTAAAAAGTAAAAGATACATAAAAACCAAAGTTTTTCATTTTTATATACACCTTTTATTTGTTCCATTAATGGTGTATTCACCTTTTTCTCCTTACGATCGCCTAATAAAAAGTTCATAAGTGCAAATGCTGCAAGTAAAACTAAATAACACTGTACTGTTGTTCTCCAGCCAACCGAAGTTGCAATGACAGGTGCTAAAAACGAAGTAATTGCTGTTCCGGCGTTACCGACACCATAAATACCATTTACAAAACCGTGACTCTCTTTCGGAAAGTACTTTGGTAAAGAAGTTACCCCTACGGAGAAAACAGCTCCACCGATTCCTACAAATAAGCCACCAATAATTAAATCCATCATAGAATTTGCAACKCTAATATAAAAGACAGGGAATAATAGAAGAATAAAACTAATAAAGAATAATTTTCTTGCTCCGTAACGATTTGTCCAATAACCAATTGGAATGCGAAGAATAGAACCTAAAATAACCGGTACTGCTGTGACCATAGAAATTTGTCCCGCAGTTAATGAAATATCCGCTTTAATATACGGCATTAATGATGATAAAATGACCCATACCATAAAACCAATAACTAGATTAGAAGTTTGTAAACTTAATTGAAAATTAGGACTTTTCATCCTGTTCCCTCCTATGTATGCATAGTTATATTAATTCCCTCCAGTCTAATCACGTACTAACATGATTAGACTGAAAAGAATCAACCACCACTTACTGGCGGAATCATCGCTACAACATCGCCAGTTTGAATGATGTCGTCCTTATTTGCGTATTCTTCATTTATAGCGACCATAATCTGTTTTGAAATTGTTATGTTGTATTCTTTAACAAGAATATCTTTTAGCTCAGCAACAGTAATCTTTTCACAATCTATTTGCAAAGCTGGCTTACTTGCTTCTTCTTGCAAATGTGCAAATGTGCAAATAATAGTACTTCAATCATTTTCTCATCTCCTTTTCAGGCTCACCCTTTGCATATGCTGTTTTCTCTAACTGATCGCCTATCCATAACTCACCATCTTCCCAAAACTCTTTCTTCCAAATTGGAACAATTTGTTTAATTCGTTCCATAATATATTCAYTCGCCTCATAGGCTGCTTTCCGGTGCGGTGTAGCAACAGCAACGACAACAGCCAAATCAGAAATTTGCAATGTACCAATGCGATGCGTAATTGCCACATATGTCCCCGGCCATTTCTCTTCTACTTCGGTACCAATTTTCGCAAGCTGCTTTTCCGCCATCGTCTTATAAGCCACATACTCTAAATATAACGTACGACGTCCTTTCGTAAATTCTCTGACAGTACCAATAAAAGTTGTAACTGCACCACACTCACGTCGAATTACTTTACTTGTAACATCTTCAATTGAAATAGGCGTATCAATTACTTCATAATACGTATGTGTCATCTTGCACCTCTTATCTTTGTATAAATCATAATCCGCGAAGAAGCCATCAATCTATTTTTCTATTACTTGTATGATCGAAGTGGTTCTTTCCATGGACACTCACTGCCTACGTTTGATTCTAATAACAGTACCGAAACAGTTATTCCTGCTTCAAATCCTCTCGTTCCTCCCGGTAGGACGATAAATGCATTCGCTTCTGCAAGTGAAGAAATTGCACTAGATTTATCTAAACCAACTGGTGTAACCTGTAATTGGCCATCTACAAGTTCTACCTTCCCTCTTACAAAACGCGTAAACGGATTTGCTTTCGGAAAGTCTTTCTGTAAAATCGCCTCTGCACGATATACGTGCGGATCTTTCCTATGCAAGTATGTTCCAATGACTGGTCGAACATATAATTCACACCCAACATAACAAGCAGAAGGATTACCAGATAGACCAAATAATAGTTTTCCTTCTAACTCAGCTACAGTTGTCACACTTCCTGGTCGCATTGCTATTTTATTAAAAAGTACATTAGCTTGTAATCTCTCATAAATAGCAGGTAAATAGTCATAGTCTCCTACCGAAACGCCACCAGTTGTAATTAAAATATCGACTTCTTTTATCGCTTTTTTTACAGTGTTATAACACGTCTCAAAATCGTCAGCGAATTGTCCATAATACTTTACAAATCCGCCCGCTCGTTCAATTTGTGCAGCTATCATATAGGAGTTACTATTTCGAATCTTCCCTGCCTTTAATTGTTCATGTACTTCAAGCAGTTCGCTACCCGTCGTTACAATTCCAATAACCGGCTGTTTTACAACGTGTACGGAACTATAACCAAACGTAGCAAGAAGCGCTGCTACTCCAGGGTTAATAGAAGTCCCTTTTTTCACAAGTATGGCATTTTGTTTTACATCTTCTCCTTTAAAAGAAATGTTATCACCGGCGGCGAAGGAGCGTTTTAATTTCATATAAGTCTTTTCGTTTTCTTCAAACCCTTCCGTTAGCTCTAACATAACAACCGCATTACACCCTTTCGGAATTGCGGCTCCTGTCATAATACGTACAGCTTGAAATGCTTTCACTTCTTCTGTAAAAACAAAACCTGCTCCAATTTCACCAATCACTTCAAACAGAATGGGATTACTACTACTGGCTTCTTTTGTATCTTCTGCTCGAATCGCAAATCCGTCGTATGGAGAGCGATTAAAATGAGGGACATCATGATCTGCAACTACATCTGCTCCAAGAGTTCTTCCGTAGCTGTCTATAAGAGAAACCTCTTCTGTTTCACCTTGACGAGCATATTCCATTACACGTGTAACTGCTTCTGCCACTGGAATTGATATACGTTTTTGTAACATTCCTTTTTCACCTCGTTTTGATAAGGAGACTCTTTCTC
>NZ_JBFUIN010000188.1:0-5974 GCF_056401855.1 Bacillus sp. P4_D3 | reverse complement strand
CAGGAATTGGGGCTTTCCTTTCAAACGACTGATTTAGTATACAAAGGAATCTTTAAAATAGATTATGAAATTTCAAATCTTACTGATCGCGAGTTTTGTCATATGTATTTTCACAATGTCGTCAATCCGCTTCCATTCGCACCAGGTGAAGAAGTAGACGATGTGATGAAAGTACATGCAACTTCATTTCTACAACTATTTAAAAAAGATATTTCATCTTTAACGGCTATTTCTGTTTTAAACAATAAACCGATAACGATAACATTTGAAGATATTTATCCATATGACCTTGAATACTATGAATTTGTTGTAGAACAAGGAAAAGAATTGCTAAAAAATAATAGTTTGTAAATAAAATAGGACTTCCAGCTTATATTGTGCGGAAGTCCTATTTTATTTCTCATTATTGTTCAAGTATCTTTAATCTTTTCTCTACTCTCATAAATAAGCGAATGATTAACAACAGCATAATAACCATAATCGCTATCATTGTATGTGGATATCTAAACACTATACTAATAACACTTCCAATTAACATCATAATGAATCCATTTTGTTTCATCACTTCTGCACTATACCTGTTACCTGCATCCCATAATTCCTTATTTTTCATAGATCGTTTCGTACGGTAACCGTATGCTGCGTTAATATCCGTCGGTGGATTTTTTTGAAGAATAAGGGCCGCAAGTATAAATATAATACCAATCAATATGCTTATTCCTATGTTTACTAGTGCATCCATCAATTATATCCCCCCTAACTTACACTTTCATTATACGGTATAACCCTACATTTTCCAATTAGTGGCATATTTGTTTATTTTCTTTCTTTCGATGTCTGGAACATGCTTGGAAGTGTTACAAAACGTGCTCCTTTCGTTTTTAACTGCGGAATGATTTTGTCTAGCGAATCTACAGACCCTTGCAAATGTCCACCTGGAGTCGAATGTTGAAGTATGACGCTACCTGGAAATGAATTCCCTAACACATTATTTGTAATCGTATCAGCACTTACCCCTTTCCAATCAACTGTATCAACACTCCACTGTACAATCATAAAATTTTGCTCTGTTGCCCACTTCAATTGATTTTCAAGTATTTCACCATATGGTGGACGAATAAATTTCGGTGCATAACCAGCTAAACGATTTAATATTTCTTCCGTTTTTATAATTTGATTATGGTACTCAGCCTCATTTACTTTCGCTAAATTCGGATGGCTATACGTATGATTACCAATTACATGCCCTTCATTCGCGATACGCTTTACTACATTCGGAAACTTTTCTGCATTTTCACCAAGCAAGAAGAATGTAGCTTTCACATTATGTTGTTTTAACTTATCTAAAATTTTTGGAGTAAATACTAAATCTGGTCCATCATCAAATGTAAGAGCTACTTCTGCTTTATTGTATGGTCCTGAAAATGCATACGCATATTTTTCGACCCATGAAAATGGTGTCCATGACCCTCGATCCTCTTCTTTCATTTGGGCTTCATAATTTTGAGGAACATGTAATGCGTATGGCAATGCGTTTATATAGTCTCCATAATAAAATGAATGATATGGCATATAAGCATACGAAATATTACGTTCTGTCCCCAACTGAAATGGAACGAACATTTCTGGCGCATAAAAATAATACATGATAAAAACCTCCCTAAAATTTCATATGTGATTCATCTGCACTTTGTTAGAGAAATTCTTATCAATATACAAAAATAAGACTGTCCATAATTAGGACAGTCTTACTGCTTTATAAAATTAATAAATCGATGTACTATCTTTCGGCAAAACTTTCACATGTTTTAAATAACTTGTCACCCTGTCATCATCACCTTGCGGGTATTGATATCCATAAGCGTTAGCAATTTCGTTCGCAACTTCCCTAAATAGATCTCCCATTACAAAGAATGACTGCCATATATTTTCATATTCTGCATTTGAAAATGTCTTTCTAAATTGCTCCCACGTATCTTTTTCAACATATTGCTCGAAATGCTTACCAAACTTTCCGGTATTCACTGTAAAATTTGTTTTCATGCCAATATGCCATTCTATCATTACGATTAACATATCTCGCATTGGGCCTTCAAGCATTCCTTTCGCATAAGAAAATTCCTCTCTCCATAACCCTTTCCCTACATTTGTGCTGMACCACCAAAATTCATTACAGCAATCGAAAAACTCTTTTTCTGTAGGCTTTTTTATAACGTAATCTTTATCACTTGCTGGCGGAAATTCTCCAATACAATTGTCTTTATCCAGTAGTAATTTACTTAAACTATCCTGTCCAATAAATTTATTTATTAAATCCACTGGAACTAGCATTAAATCAATCCGGTTTCCATCCATAAACTGCATTAAATACGGAAATTTCCCGTCTTCATCCGCTGGAACTAACGACATTTCTTCCGGCATTTGCACAATCATTATTTCTCCAAATCTATGAATCCAACTATGATTACACGTAAAAGATTGTATATCTTTTACAACATAAATAATATCATAGTCTTGGAAACAATCTTTTTTCACATTTGGATTCACACGTGACCCATTCATAATGACAGCTCGAATTCTTTCATCCTCTTTTGCTGTATTTATAATTAAGTCTAGCATTTCTTTTTCAGTTCTCATCTATTCCTAACCTCCAATTTTTTATATAAACTTATATTGTTATGTATGTTGGAGGTCCTCGGGCTAACTTTGTTACACACGATACATGTTATAATTTTTGAAACATCTTTTTCATTCCACTTATCTCCTTACATCATTCTTTAACGACTGCCATTACAAATCCATCATACCCTTTACTTCCGACAGTTTGAAGCGCCGTAGCACTTACACGCGGCTCAGCAGCTATTAATTCATAGAATCGGCGTATCCCTTGTACACGAGGATCGCTGCTAGTATTGTCAATAACTTCTCCTTCACGTACTACGTTATCCCCAATAATTACAGTACCAGGGCGTGATAGTTTCATTGCCCATTCAAAATAAGCCGGATTATTTTGTTTATCAGCATCTATGAAAATAAAATCAAATGGTTCATACTTCTCGTTTTCTATTTTYTGTAAAGAATCTAACGCTAATCCTACTCGTATTTCTATTCTATCATTCAAATTGGCACGTTCAATATTGCTCCGTGCAATTTCAGCATGCTTTTCACTTGCTTCTAATGTAACAATTCGCCCTCCAGATGGCAATGCTCTTGCAAGCCATATAGTGCTATATCCGCCTAGAGTGCCAATTTCTAAAATGTTACGAGCTCCTTGAATTTGTACTAATAGTTGTAAAAACTTCCCTTGAGTTGGCGATACATCATGTGCCGGCAAATTAGCTCCAGCATTTGCTTGAAGAACCTCTTCTAATGTAGAATCTTTTGGTATTAATACGTCACTCATATATTGATCAACAGCAGTCCATTTCTCAATCATACTCATGTAAATACCATCTCCTTCAATTTTTTAATGATTTTCTACCATTCACATTTTATCATACAGAAAATTCTGTTTCATATACAAAAATAAAGAAGAGACATCCACTCCATTACAGAATAGATGTCCCTTCTTTGTTTATAAATTTAGTCCTTACGGATTAGTAGACCAAAGTCCTGCTGATTTAATAAATGTACGTTTATTTAATTTCAGCTGTGCTACGATAAATTCTGCAATATCTTCTGCTTGCATTACTTTATCAGGGTTTCCATCAGTTAACCCTAAATCTACAGCCATATCAGTTGCTACTGTACTTGGTGTTAAAGCTGTTACACGAATGTTATGTTTACGAACTTCCATCGCTAACGATTCTGTTAAACCAAGAACACCAAATTTAGAAGCACTATACGCACTTGTTACAGGTGCCCCTTTTTGCCCTGCTGTAGATGAAATATTAATAATATCACCAGATTGTTGTTCAATCATGCTTGGTAAAGCTGCGCGGGTTGCATAGTATACACCCATTAAGTTTACTTGAATGATTTTTTCCCAATCAGCAACGTCTAGTTCTAAAAACTTACCAAACTTAGAAATACCAGCGTTATTAATTAAAATATCGATAGATCCTAAACCGTTTTTTAATGTTTCAATTGCAGTAGTTACCTCTTCATATGAAGATACGTCAGCAGTCGCAATAACAGCTTTTACACCTTCTGCTTCCACTTCTTTCGCAACTGCTTTTAAATTTTCTTCTGAACGAGCTAAAAGACCAACATTTACGCCCTCTTTTGCTAATGCGATCGCTACAGCACGACCAATCCCTCTACCTGCGCCTGTAATTAAAGCATTTTTTCCTTGTAATAATTCTGCCAAGTATAACACTCCTTAATCTTCTCAGTTGTTTATTATATTAAAAGTGTATCTATGTTTATGTAAAAAGGCAATGATGCACTTTCATGTGCGTAGGTTACTTCTAGGTAACTATAGAAAGTTTTTATTTATAAGTCTCACGTTTTTATCATTATTCATGTAAAATAAAAACAAATCCAGAGTAGGAGAGTGTATGTATATGAAAAGAAAAAAATGGTTCTTGTCACTAACTGCAGTCGGGCTATGTATCATATTTTTTGCGATGTACTTTACATTTGGTAATCCTCTAAACTATAAAGTAATAGAAAAAGATACCAGTGGTTATCTCCATACTATAAAAAGCTATAAACAAGAAGATATACAAAGCATTACTGGAAAATATACTCCCATTTATAATATCGGCTATTATGCAGCAGTAGTATATAAAGACGAACCCTATTTTACATACTCTTATAAATACGATAATCATAAAAAAATAATACAAGACAACGGCATTTTAGGAAGACATACTGAGTCATTTGAGAATTTTAATTTAAATTGGTCACTGTTTGACCAATTAGTAGAAGGTATTCATACAAACTTGCAAGGAAGGGGATTAAGTGAAAAGAAGGATTATTCTATACGACACGTTCAATTCATTGATATAGATGATGATAAAAACGGTGCAGAAGCATACGTTGATTTTAAGAAAGATAAAGAATCAAATTACTCATACCGTATAAATAGCGAAGGCAAAGCTTATCAATATAGTTGCAGTAATGGTAAATGTATTTTTAAAGAGAAATAGTGTTAGAAGGATATCCTCCTAACACTATTTTTCTTTATACTTAGGAATACACACAATAAATTCCGTACCATTTCCTTCCTCACTCTCGACTTTTATTTCTCCTTGATGAAGGTCGAGTACTTTTTTTACAATCGCCAAACCTAAGCCACTTCCTCCATAAGCGCGATTCCGTGAAGAATCTGCTTTATAAAAACGTTCAAAAACATGCTGCTTCTGTTCCTCTGATATACCAATTCCATTATCATGAATACGTACTTCCACTAATTTCTTATGTTCTTTTAACTGAATTGTAATCGTACCACCACTTGGAGTAAATTTAATACTGTTATGAATTAAATTGATCCATACTTGACTCATACTTTCTTGATCGGCAGTCATTTTCACTTTTTCTAAATCAAGGTCTAACTCAATTTCTTTTTCAGCCCAAAGCGGTTCACTATTTAATACAACTTGCTTTAACTGCTGATCTAATCGATAAGTCACTCTTTCTGATACATACTCTTCTGATTCTAAAAGTGTTAGCTTTAATAAATTTTGACTCAGTTTAGATAATCTCGTTGTTTCAGTTTCAATAATGGTAAGATAATGCTTTCTTTTTTCCTCAGAAAGATTATTATCTTGTAGCGCTCTAGCAAATCCTTTTATAGAAGTTAATGGTGACTGTATTTCATGCGATACATTCGATACAAATTCCTGGCGCAGTTTCTCCATCGCATTCAGTTCATCTGTCATATCATTTATACTCTTTACGAGTACACCAATTTCGCCATCATACTTTTCTTCATTCCGTATTTTTACAGAGAAGTCCCCTTTTGCAATTTTTTGTATCGGTTCAATGATCGTCCAAATCATCGCCTCTCGCTTCGGTCTCATTAATATTC
>NZ_JBFUIN010000187.1:0-5981 GCF_056401855.1 Bacillus sp. P4_D3 | reverse complement strand
GACCCATCCTTCTCAAATCACTTTTATAACCTCTGAATATGCGTATCCTTAAAATCAGTCTCATATTTCAATCCATACCCAATCATTCGATCCATCCCAATATGTGCTGTCCATATTAAACCAACCATTAAAATCGTATCCACCTTAAAATAGACCCCTATTAAAACAAGTAATATGGATATGATATATGTGTGAAATAGATTATAAATTTGTGCACCAACACGTTTGTTAATGGCGTACGCCACCATTGCTAAATCAGGTGCAAAAAGTAATACGATAAATAATAACCAGCTAAATCCACATAATGCATATATATAAATCGCAGCTAATAAGACGACCAATCCTTCAAAATGTATAATGCGTTTCTCCAAACTTCATCATTCCTTATCTTTTAACTTAAAAATTTTATTCGGATTTAAAATATTTTGCGGATCAAGAGCTTTCTTTATTTTTTCCATTACTAAAAGCGCAGCCCCATGTTCTTCTTCTTGATACTTCTGCTTCCCTATTCCAACGCCGTGCTCTCCTGTACAAGTTCCGCCACGCTTAAGAGCATACAATACGATACTTTCGTTTATTTCGTCCCCTTTTTTCACTTCATCTTTATCGTTTGGATCAATCATTAAGAGCACATGGAAATTCCCGTCTCCTACATGGCCAAGAATACCACCAACAAGACCAACTTTATCTAACGTCTCTTTCGCATGCTGTATTGCACCAGCTAATTCTGAAATTGGTACACAAACATCCGTACTCATTAGCTTTTTACCAGGATAACTATGAACGTAAGAATATGCTAAGTTATGTCTTGCATCCCATAATTTATTTCTTGCCGCAGTTTCAGTTTCAAAAGCGACTTCTTTACATTTATGATCAAAAACAATTTCCTTCGTAAACTCGATATCTTGCGTTAGCCCTGCTTCATTTCCGTGAAACTCTAAAAACAGTGTTGGTTCTTCTCTGTAATTTGTTTCATTATAATGATTTACTTGTTTCATAGATAGTTCATCAACGAGCTCTATTCTCGCAATTGGAATACCAGCTTGCAGTATATTAATAACAGCTTCTACTGCATCATTTATAGTTGGAAACGATGCTCTCGCAGCCATAACATGTTCTGGTATGCCGTATACTTTTACTGTTAGCTCTGTAAAGCATCCAAGCGTACCTTCTGATCCTACGAAAATACCATTTAAATGATAACCTGATGATGACTTCGCCGCTAAATTGCCAGTATGTATCACTTGTCCATCAGCAAGTACCACTTCTAAATCACGAACTTGATCACGCATTACGCCATACTTAACCGCTGTCGTTCCGCTCGCGTTTGTAGCAGCCATCCCTCCTAACGTTGCATCTGCGCCTGGATCTACACTAAAAAATAGACCATACTTTTTCAATTCTTTATTGAGCTGAGAACGAGTCACTCCTGGTTGTACTTTCACAAGAAAATCTTTCTCTCTTATTTCAAGTATTTTGTTCATTAATGAAAAATCAACCGTAATCCCCTTTTCATACGGAATTATATGGCCCTCTAAACTGGAGCCTACTCCAAATGGAACGACAGCCTTTCCATGCAGACTCGCTACTTTCATAATCTCGCTAACTTCTTCAGCCGTTTTTGGATACACAACTACATCCGGCAAACTACTAGTATGGTAAGATTCATCTTTACTATGTAACTCTCTTACTGTCTTATTAACCACTACTTGATCTTCAGGAAGTACATCCTTTAATTCATTTACTAAACGTTCAATTGTTATTTCCATTACGTACTCTCCTTTTATATTATTTACGCCGCATTAATTATACCATTTTTATACAAAATAATCAGAATAGTAAGATTCGTGTAATTTTATATATAAAAAAGAACTTGCAGTATTCCCTACAAGTTCTTTTTTATAAAACTACATTTTAGACGATTTCTTCAACAAAATCATAAACCAAACTAAAGTAAATGCCATCATAGAATGAGAGAACCCTACAATATAAGTTAACCCTTTAAAGTCCGCTCCATTTAGTTGAAGAAGTCCTCTCGCTGCCAACGAACCTAACATTAAAGTTAATGCGATATTATGTAAAATAAACCAGTTATTAAATCCTTTCACTTCATGAAAAGCGAATACTTTTGCTAATCCTAAAGCAATTAAAAAGAAGAAAAAGCCAAGTACTAACGTATGCGTATGCAACAGATTTAATAGTGTAGAGCCTAAAATCCCTTTATATTTCCCATACTCCCTAGCAAATATTCCTGACAATAAACCGATAATTAAATAAGTAAACGATGCATTATATAATTTCTTCATTATGTACCTCCTTGAGTAGAATGTGTAGTGTGTCATATTTAGTAATAATGATAGTTATATAGTAAAAACTCCTAGTTTCCTAGGAGTCATTGTATAAGTATCTCACTCTTTCCAGTTAATCCTAATTATAAAATATCCTTCTATGCAAAACAATCGAACTTTATGTGAACAAGTAACTCTCAATTAAAATAACTTGCACTTTTATTTTGTACAATCCATACTAATTGTTATAACTGTTAAAGGTGGTGCAATAGATTGATAGTTCTTGAAACTGAACGACTCACTCTTCGCTGGCTCGATATAAAAGATGCTCCGTTTATTCTCGAGTTAGTAAACGATCCTGCATGGATTCAGTTTATCGGTGATAAAGAGGTTAGAAACTTAAAAGACGCAACAAATTATATTTTAAACGGACCAGTCGATATGTATAACAAGGTTGGCTTTGGTCTTTACTTAGTAGAACGAAAAGAAGATCTTACTCCACTTGGTATGTGTGGTCTTATTAAAAGAGATTCATTAGAAGATATCGATATCGGATTTGCCTTTTTAGAAAAATTCCGCTCGAAAGGATACGGCTATGAATCTGCTGCTGCGGTAATGGAATACGGTGTACAAAAACTAGGAATGAAACGAATTGTAGCAATTACTTCTATAGATAACACTGTTTCAGGAAAACTTTTAGAAAAAGTAGGATTACGATTCGAGAAAATAATTTCAGACTCAGAAGAAGATCTAAAATTATTTGGGTATAACGCATAATAAAAAAAGGTCGCCATTCACGGCGACCCTTTTACTATTTCACTTCTACCGCATAATTCCCTGTTCCCCCGCCGTACTGATATACATGTAAATAATACTTCCCTGGATGCGTATAGTAACTACCTACTAACTTATTTCCTTTCATTATAGATAGATAAAACAAAAATTATCACATGCATCTATCCATCAAAATAAAAGCATTTTATTAAAATACATTTAATATCCCAATKGATTTATGTTAATATTTTAAATATTAACATAAATAAAACTACCTACTTTTCACACGAAACTCTTTAAACTTTAACGTGCAACTTATTTTCAGTTGAATATGGCATATGAAATGGGGTTGAGAAATTTATAAATCACTTTCTTTTTATACTGAAATTTTGTTGAAATAAAATATAAATAAAGGGAGCCTACAAACGATGAATGTATCTTTAATTACACCTACTACCGATTTACATGAAGAATACTTAGATTTTTATAACGAATGGAAAAATAGCGGCGAAACAATGATTCCGTGGGTGATCTCAAAAGACCCTTCTAATTTCACGGCAATGATTCAAGAATTACACGACGCACATAACGGAATAAATATACCTAAAACATGGGTAACAGCTTCTACTTATTGGCTCATTACAAATGAAAATAAAATTTTGGGAGCAGTTAATATTCGTCATAGTTTGACGGAGCATTTATTTAATGCTGGAGGCCATATCGGTTATGGCATTCGCCCTTCCGAAAGAAGAAAAGGATATGCTACGAAGTTACTAGAGTTATCATTAGAAAAAACGAAAGAATTAAACATCACGAAAGCACTTGTCGTTTGCGACGAAGTGAATACAGCTTCAGAGAAAACGATTTTACATAACGGCGGTCTCCGTGATGAAGATTTCACTGAAGAAGATGGTAATGTTGTGAGAAGGTATTGGATTGAGCTCTAAATAATCAAAAACAAGCCAGAAAGTGATTACACACTTTCTGGCTTGTTTTATACTACTTCTATTTCAAACTGCACTGTAATACCACTCGGATCTACTACCGTAAATCCATTTGTAGTTTCATTTATCTCATGTTGTTTTTCTATTAATCTTTCTTTTACTTCATTTAAAGCTTCTTTATGAGGTAGTACAATCGTATATACTTTTAGTCCCGTTGCATGTGCTGGTGGATGCGGGTTATTTACCCCGTTCCACGTATTTGCACCGATATGGTGATGATACACTCCTGCCGAAATGAATAAGCAATCATCTTCACGCTGTTGTACTTCAAAACCTACTGTATCTACATAAAACTCATGTGACTTCTCGACATCAGCTATTCGTAAATGTACGTGTCCAACCACAGTGTCAGCAGGTAAACCATCAAATTCATAATCAACGAGCGTTGCTAGTTCTTTTAAATCAAGTGGCGTACTTCCTCCTGGCCCTTCTCCCCACTGATCTCGAGGACGGTCCGCATAAATCTCAATACCGTTCCCCTCTAAATCTTGTAAATAAAACGCTTCACTATACGTATGATCACTTGCACTATTAAACCTTGAAATTGGTAAAATTTCATTTGAATATGTATAACGTCCTTCTTGTTCAGCTGGACTATCAATTACGTTCTTATTACGAATCACCCCAAATAGTGCCGAAGCAAAAGCCTCACGAGTCGGAACTAAAAAGGCTACATGATATATACCCGTCGTACGTGGTTCTTGAAGCGCTGCATCTTCTAACTTCTCAAGTACAAGTAGCGTATTCTCACCACCTTTTCCTGCTAAATATGCTTTATTCCCCTCTTGCTTAATTACTTCTAACCCTACTACATTCTCATAAAAAACAATTTGACTCTCTAAATCTTTTACTTTAAATGCAACATGACCAATACGTGTTTTCGGATGAATTTGTACCATGAATAACTTCCTCTCCTAGTCCTTTATTTCAAAACAAATTAACATAGCCGTTACTATGAAGGATACAACCAAAAACACACTATGTAAATAAGAAAAATCAGAATTAATAGTTTTCCATAGGCCATTAATGACAAAAAGCCATCTCCTCTGAAATTCAGAAGAGATGGCTTCTATTATATAAATCTTTTACTTTATTACCCTTTAACTATATATTTATTTCATCTTATGTACTTCAGCAACTAACTTTCCGCCTTGTATGCCCATATAAAGCTTAACAGGAGCATCATTCGTGTTTTCAAATACTAAGTCTAAATATGGATACGCAATTGTAGCATCTCTTCCCTGCGGGACATAACCTACTGTTTTAGAATGTGTAGTTCTCTCTACCATTTTTAAACCAGCTTGATCTGCTGCATTGTATAGAGTTGATGATGTTTGACAAACGCCACCACCATAACCATCTACTAATTTACCATCTACAATTTCTTTACCTAATTGATATCCTTTATCTGGCGTTGTATCACCGATCAATGCATTAAAAGAGAAACTGTCTCCTTTTGCTAATACAACTCCATTTATGCTCGCTGCTGACAAACGAATATTCTCAATACGGCCACCTGCTGAGCCACCTAAATTCGTTTCATATCTACCAATTACCGTGCCACTTCCTTGCGCATCACTTAATGTTGCGGTAGGCTTTTTCTCAACGATAGGTAACTGATATGAAGAATCCCACATACCTACATTTAATAATTTGTCTACTAATTCTTTTTCCATTAATTCATAAGAAGGCTTTCCTTCTTGCCATGATCCATCAGGCGCTATACGTGAAGGGACCATCTTTTTGTCAACGCTTTTTCCAACTTCACCAGCAACCTTCGTTACCGATTTTTTGAATTTCGCCTCATCTTCAAAATACCCTAAGCTCGATAAGTCTATTTTCTTCACTTCAGTACCAGTACGCCCATCCACTAAGCTAATTGAATCCTGTACATCAGCCTTGGCCTCTACAACGT
>NZ_JBFUIN010000186.1:0-5985 GCF_056401855.1 Bacillus sp. P4_D3 | reverse complement strand
TTACAACATTATTACTAAAACGTTCTGGACTTCTTTCCATCTCTTCCATCAATTCTTCATACGAAAATGAATGCACTCCATCTTTTCCAATAAACTTCCCTTGATTCTCTTCAAGCAATACTCGCTCATTATCAATTTCCATAAATATATGCACTGCATTTGTCTTCGTTTCAATAATCGGTTTAAATCCTAATTCCTTAATTACTTCCTGTTGATTATGAAGTGCTACTTGAATTTCTTTATATTTACTTATAATTTGTTGTAAAAACGGCACTTCTAATTTTCTTAATGCAGGATGATGTGAATCTACAAGAATTAAACCAGAATTTGCGAACATTTTCGTAATAAGGCGTGCAAAGAAATCTACATATGTATGCGATTTACCTAAAGCATCATCAACAAATTGTAATACATCCTTTGTAAAATTCGTTTCCGGATATGTTTTAAAAATCTCTTCGACCCATTTTCTACAGTCTTCAATAGAAAGTTCAGACTCAGAAGCACTCGCCTTTTTCGGATAACGTTCATGAAAAATGGTCTTTTTTATTTTTTTATTTTTCGTTACAAATGTATGATTAATTTCATCCATATCATGGTCTTCACCAGCAATCCAAAAGACAGGAACAACCCGAACCCCTAAACTCTCTTCTTTTTCTTTTGCAAGCTGTAAAATTGAAATGATCTTATGCACTGTATAAAGCGGACCAGTTAATAACCCAGCTTGTTGTCCAGCTATAACTACATATGTATTTTCATCTTCAAGCGCTTTTATATTTTGAATTGTAAATTCTCCCGCTTGCAATTGTGTATTATATTCTAATAAATGCGTTACTAAATCTTGACGGAAGAACTCTCTCTCACGCAAATCATGTAAACGCTGTTTAAAAGCATCCTCTGTTAACAGATAATCAAAACATGACTGTATCTCTTTTTTAACGTTCATATAGTCCGCTACAACACCTTGTAGTGGAACAGAGATCTCTTTTATCTCCATATAATTCTTCCTTTCGTATCCTGTTCTCTCACCAACCCACATTGTAGTCAATGTTTCACGTAAAAGCAAAGAAAAACACTTATAATTCCATTCCTTTTATTGCATTGAACAAAAATCGAAGTGTCGGAACAGATTGTTGTTGTTCCTTAGCTTCTTCTAATACATATCCAACAATCGCATTAACTTCTGTTTGTCTATTCGCTCTTACGTCCGCTAACATAGATGAAGTATTATGAGATGTTTTTTCACATACTTGGCATACCATTTGCCATAGCATTTCCCTATCTTCTTCTTTAACAAGAAATGCAACTTCCTGAAATACTTGCTCCATCATTTGATAAAAAAACGGGTTTGAAATTAACTCCCCGTTCTCAACCCGCAATAATGCCGTCAATGGATTAATACATACATTGACTACTAATTTATTACGCATAATCCCCTTCCAATCATCTTCTATCTGAATCGGAAAATAATCAAAAGGAAAACAATTAAATACCTTTTTAAAACAACTAGATTGACCACGCACTACACCAAACTTTGTAACACCTATTCCAGTATGACGAACTGTATGTCCATCCTCTTTTTTTGCACCATGCTCCACAATCCCGACTGCTATACGTTCATTCCCTATTTTTTGCATAACGTGAAGATGCGACATTCCATTTTGCAAAAAGATTAATGACGATTCTCCCTGCACAAAAGGTAATATATCAGTTACATGATATTGCTTTACAGCAATAAATGTATAATCTAACTGTTTATCCAGCATACTTTCTATCGGTAAAATAGATGGAAATACTGTTTCACGTTCTCCATTCCTAATACAACTTACACCCGTTAAGTTTAATTCTTCTGCTTGCTTAGCGTTTCTTGTAAACAACGTAACATCTTGATTGCTTTTTTGTAAATAAAATGTATATAGGAGACCAATAGCTCCCGGTCCAACAATTCCAATTTTCATCTTCACACAAAGAACTCATATTAACAAGTGATATAAGTTCACTTGCCCTCCCCCCTTTACATCTTATTAAATTACAATTACATAGTTAAGGATTCAATTATCTTGTAACAAATGCAACCCCTTCTTTCACTATGTATATACTACCTATATACATAGTTCTATTCTTAGTTTAGCAAATCCTCAAAAAAATAATGAAAGAAATATTCTATCTTCTTCATAAAAATTAAAAAATGAGTTATAATATTATTATAAATATTTTAACTTTTCTGCATTCAACAAGATAAGAAAAGGATGTGATGTAATGGGATTCCCAAAAGTTGAACGCTTGCTCATCAATTATAAAACATTAGATGCATTTAAAAAATTTAAAGGGTGCGGAGCTCAAGAACTATCCATGTTGGAAGAATTACAAGCAAACATTATTGAAAATGATAGTGAGTCTCCATTTTACGGTATTTATTATGGAGGATCGCTAATCGCACGTATGAGTCTATACATGAAAAGAAACGGTGGAGAACCATTTGAAATTACAGGTACTTACCTAGAACTTTATAAACTCGAAGTGTTGCCGACTTTTCAAAAACAAGGATTCGGACAAATGCTTGTTAATTATGCGCAACAACTACAATTCCCAATTAAAACGATAGCACGTATCCAGTCAGCTGGTTTTTGGGATAAATTAAGTTTCCAGCCAGTATCAGTAACTAATGGTGATTTTTATATTTGGCAACCAGAAACAAATTCGAATGCGATTACAAACGAAGAATCTGCATAAGAAATAAAAAAAACAGCTGTTACGCAGCTGTTTTTATTTCTTTAATTTTTCTAATTCTCCATTCGAGCGAGCGCCATTTCTTTCTGCTACCATTACACTTCTTTTTTGATCAATATAATCAAGTAATGTTCTATATTCTTCCTCATATACTGATAATCGCTCCAGAAGACGTTCTTTCTCTGTTTGTAACGATTCAATTTGTTGTTGTAACATCATTAAAGAGCTTTCATCTTTATAATTTCGCAAGAATTCAATAACATCATTCAATGTAATAGATTTTGGCTCTAATACCGTTGTCTCTTTCACTTCATAATTTTCTACCTTACGAAGTTGCTTTGCTTCTTCAATACGTTCTTTATACTGCTTTCTAACGTAAGAATTCCACCTAAATCCACAAGCTGCAGGTGTACGAGACAAATGCCTCCCCACTTCTTTAAAAGCGGAAAGTTGCGTTCCACCTTCACGAATATGCCGGAGTACTACTTCTGCCAGAAGCAAATCTTCATCATCAGTCCAAGCATCTTGTCTTGTTGTCGCCATCTCTCTAGTCCTCCCTATGCATTTTTTATTAAGCATATGCAGTTACTAGAAAAGATAGAATACAACAAATAAAGAATAAGACAAAAAAAATAAACGTAGAAGATATCTTCTRCGTTTATTTTTCGCAATTACTTGCTGATTACTTCTTTACCTTTGTAAGTACCGCATGCTTTACATACACGGTGAGCTAATTTCGCTTCACCACAGCTTGGGCACTCTACCATACCAGGTACTGATAATTTGAAATGCGTACGACGCTTTCTTTTTACTGTTTTAGAAGTTCTTCTAAAAGGTACAGCCATTCTTCCCACCTCCTTAAAAGAAATAATTATTTTCATATGAAGGCCTAAACCAGTCTTCCGATTATTTGTCAAAAAACTTTGCAAGTCCTGCTAATCTTGGATCAACAGTCTTTTCTTTGTTTTCTTCCGAAATCACTTGCCAGTCTTGACCTTGCATCGGTGCTCCACCAGAAACATCATCACTGAAAATTTGCATTGGAATCTCCAAAAGTATATTTTCCTTGATTACGGGCAGTAAGTCAAGTACTTCTCCTTCTAAACAATGAATTTCAGCTTCTGTTTCAAATTCTTCTTCTGAAGTTTGGAACACCTCAGTTGTTTTAATGTCAAATGGTAATGTCACATCTACTAAAGAGCGAGAACATGGTAAAACCATGCTTCCAGTTATATGTAGATGAAACGTAAACTTACCGGAGCCAAAATCAACTCTTCCTGTTACATGAACAGGATTAATTTCACGAATATCTTTTTCGACCTCTTTTAGCTCACTTACATCTACCATTTCATTTAATGTCAATCCTTTATTTCTCAATTTATTCAATTGATGGATGGACCATTTCATATCATATCACCTCAAGGCAACAAACAAAATTATAGCTAGCCATTTTATATTTGTCAATGTTTTTTCTTTACACTATAATGAAGTCATCATAGGAAATAATATATACATTATCACGTTTTCCAAAAAGATGCTACATCGAAAGGAGAGATTACCATAAAATCCAGTGGTATTGTTGTTGAATATAACCCTTTTCATAACGGTCATGCTTATCATGTGCAAGAAACAAAAAAGTTAACACAGTCTGATATTATTATCGCCGTTATGAGTGGTCCTTTTTTGCAGCGTGGTGAGCCCGCACTCATCTCCAAATGGTATCGTACTAAAATGGCCTTAACAAACGGCGTAGACCTTGTTGTAGAGCTTCCTTATGCATTCGCAACACAAAAGGCCGAAACTTTCGCAAATGGCGCAATTTCGATTTTAAACGCCCTTGGTGTTTCTGAAATTTGTTTTGGTAGTGAAGATGGACAAACTGAAAATTTCTACACTACCATCGCTATACAAAAAAATGAAGAAAAGACTTTTAATCGTCTTGTGAAGCAATTTATGAATGCAGGTAATAGTTATGCAAAAGCTACATCTGAAGCCTTTCTACACATCTTACCACCCGAAAAAAACGTAGATATGTCACAACCAAATAACATTTTAGGCTTACAGTACATTAAAGCCATTCTCTTACAAAATAGTTCCATGCAAGCACAAACTATAAAAAGATTCGCCTCTCATTATCATGATGAAACATTTCACGATCAACATATTGCAAGTGCAACAAGTATTCGCAAACAGCTATTTATTGAAAACAGTTCCTCTACAACTATTGAGCCTTTTATCCCGAAAATGACTGCTTCTCTTTTAGAAAACTACAAGCAAAACTACGGGACGTTACATAACTGGGAAAAATACTTTTCATTTTTTAAATACAAACTTATGACGATGTCTTCAGAGGACTTACAACATATATATGAAATGGAAGAAGGTTTAGAGCATCGTATTTTATCAAAAATACAAAACAGTTCATCTTTCTATTCATTCATGGAAGCATTAAAAACAAAACGTTATACATGGACTAGATTACAAAGAGCTTGTACACATATTTTAACAAATACAACGAAGGAAGAAATACACAAAGCAAATATAGCGCAACATGCGCCGTATATCCGTCTTCTCGGAATGTCACAAAAGGGACAAACTTATCTTTCTAAAAATAAGAAAAAAATAGAACTTCCAATCCTTACTCATACAAAAACTTTTGAACATCCGACTTTAGACATAGAACGAAAATCAAATGCTGTATATTTCTCCATAATGCAAGAACCTTTGCGGACACAACTACTAAAACAAGACGCAACGCATCATCCAATTCGTTATGATGAAATAATGAAAAAATTCCTATAAGAAAAACCTCTCTTCTTCAGAGAGGTTTACTTTATTTCACCCATTTTTTCCAAATACGTTAATGCATCATCCAGTGTGTCCACCGGTACAATTTTCATCTTTGTTTTAATATCTTTCGCAGCTTCAAGAGCATCTTTATAATTCGATTTCTCTACACCTTTTTCATTTGGCGCAAAAAACACTTCAGCTCCTGCATCACTAGCAGCTACTACTTTTTGCTGAATACCACCAATTGGACCAATTTCCCCTTTATCATTGATTGTACCTGTTCCAGCTATTTCATGTCCGTTTGTTAAATCTTCTTCAACGAGCTGATTATAAATTTCTAGTGTAAACATTAACCCTGCTGATGGCCCCCCTATTTCATGGGAATCAATTTTCACTTTCGGATCTACTACTAACTCTCTTTCCGTAACGATAGAGACCCCTATACCGACACGTCCATTCCCATTAGGG
>NZ_JBFUIN010000185.1:0-6001 GCF_056401855.1 Bacillus sp. P4_D3 | reverse complement strand
GAAACATTCATCAGCCTCGTATACTTCTTGCAATGAGAATTCACGCTCTTCTACTTCAATATGTAAAGCTTTTGCTAATGTAATAACGTAGTGACGAGTAATGCCGTGTAGAATGAAATTATCGGCCGGATGTGTAATTAATTTATTATTTTTCACCATAAAGAAATTCGAATGACACCCTTCTGTTACAACTCCATCTCGTACTAATATCGCTTCTTGATACCCTTGCTCGTTTATTTTATTTTTAATCATGATATTAGGTAGAAGGTTTAAAGATTTTATATGACAGAACTTCCAGCGTATATCCTCTTCTACAGTAACCTTTATTCCTTGTTCCATAGTAGCGGTAGGTCTTGGAAACGAAACAATATTCGCAAAATATGTTGGCTGTAAATCTTTTTCATACACATGATTTCGAGCTTGAGCTCCACGTGATATTTGAAGATACACATTCTCATCCTCTTGAAATTGATTTCTTTCAATCATTTGATGAAGTTCTTCAACTAACTCTTCCTTTGTAAACGGCGGAACAATATTTATTTCCCTCATAGATTTAAAAAAGCGTTCCAAATGTAAGTCTAATAAATGAGGCTTCCCATCGTATAGCCTAAATACTTCATATATGCCATCACCAAATTGGAGTCCTCGCTCTTCTAACGCAACCATCGGCTGTTCTTCTTTCGTATTTACAATTCTTCCGTTAAACAAAATCCAATCTTTATGAGTAGCTTTCATTCCTTCCCACTCCTTTATTCCATGATTGGTTTTATTGTACAACTTATCCACGCTTAAAAGAAGGAATTTTCTGTATTTAACTAAACAAAAAAGTACATCACCTATTTAAAGTGATGCACTCAACCATTCATTTATTTCAAAAAATATTTTTCAATATCATCTAGCATTAAGTTTGCAGCTTTAATACCGCCTGCTGTATTCCAAATTACTTCATCCACTTGGAATACTTTATTGTCTTTAGAAGCCTGCAGCTGCTTAAAGAGTGGGTCTTCTGTCCATTCTTTTGCTAACGTGGTTCCTTCGTTATTCTTATCTGCATCTTTATCAGATGTGAAGTAGAATATGTAGTCCCCATCCATATTCGGAATTTGCTCTTTTGTAATTCCTTTTATCGCAAACTCATCTTTATCTTGTAGTGGTGGTCGCTTAAATCCAATATCATTTAAAACAGCACCTGAGAATGAGTTTTTCTGATAAATACGAACGTCACCTGGTACGAAGCGAATAATAGAAACTTTAGAATTCAATTTATCTCCTAACTTCTCTTGTATTCCTTCAATGCGTTTTTTATAATCATCAAGAGCTTTTTGCCCTTCTTTTTCTTTATTTACAGCTTTTGTATAGAGCGTAAAGTTTTCTTTCCAATCCCCGCGCAACGTTTCAGCATATACAGTTGGCGCTATTTCGTTCAATTGCTCATATATTTTTTCATGACGCATTTTATTCCCGATAATTAAATCTGGCTTAAGCTTCATAACTGCCTCTAAATTAATATCACGCTCAGTACCTACAACTTTCGTATCTTTTAACTCTTTCGCTAAATGAGGATACCATTCATCACCAGCACGTGGTTTTGTAGTTCCAACTGGTGTTACTCCGACAGCTAGAAGAGCCTCCGCACCTTCATTTGTTAAAACAACAACTTTTTTCGGTGTCCCATTTACTGTCGTTTCGCCCATTGCATGCTTGATACTATATGAATCTTTTGCCTTTACCGATGTATCGTTTTCTTTCTTCTCTTCTTTACCACACCCTGCGATTATGACCATTAGTAACATAATACAAAGTATAAGCATATTTTTAGTTCGTGTCATATGTCCTCCTAGTTGAAAGTGATTATCAATAACATTTAAAAGAGTAATGTATATCTTACATATTGTCAATACATATATCAGAAAACTTTTTAAATATATATAATTTAGACACTCTTCCCCATTCGAAATACATATATATCCGTCTTTAACCCTCATTTTTTCATTCGAAACATTTGAAAAATCAATGACCATAAGAAAGTAATTATTATTCCAGTCAACAAATAACATAAGTAATACAAAAACATGTCTCCATCTCAGCAATAAGATAGAGACATGTTCAATTATACTTTTCAATATTGATTATATTTAATATATGACGGATCATTATACGCCCACTGATTTCCACCAAGGTTCAACCAACCGTTTTGATTAATAAATACTAAATAAGATTCTGGTTTATTTAATTGACGAATAACTGAAGAAGATGTTGATGGACCACTTCTTAAATTCACATTCGTTCCTTGAATATATGCGACACCAATTGCGCTTCCATCACTATTGCTCGTCTTTACAAAATTAATGTACGAAGGGTCATTATACACCCATTGTCCATTTCCTAAGTCTAACCATCCGTTACTTTCCTGATATACGACATACGATTCTGGGGAGTTTAGTTGACGAATAACCGAAGAAGACGTTGATGGACCACTTCTTAAATTCACATTTTTCCCAAGGATATAAGCAATCCCCTTCGTTTGTGGTGTTGGCTGAGGATTTGGAGGTTGTGGATTTGGAGGATTCGGATTTGGAGCTACTCCAAAAATAGCTGCTATTCCGTTTGCATATGCTTGACTTAAATCTTCAATAAATTGTGGGTTTTTCAATAAATTAGCATCAAACGTTGTATCAATAAAAGCAGTCTCAGTTAAAATTGCATCCATTGCAGTCTCTCTTAGTACCGCATAATTTGCTTTTTTTGCTCCTCGATCACGAAGGCCGTATTTTGTTAATACAGGATTGACTGCTGCATGCATTTTTTGTTGCTTTTCATATGCGGAACTACTATTAGATAGCGCGTTGTAAATATAACTTTCAAATCCAGTGCCACCGCCACTATTAATGTGAAATGAGATAAAATAATCTGCACCAAATGAATTAGCAATATTAGCACGTTCTGATAAAGAGATAAACACATCACTATCACGTGTCATTTTAATATTGATTGGATAATTTGCAGATAAAATATCTCGTACACGTCTAGCAATTTGAAGCGTTAACTCTTTTTCCACTAACCCATTACCAACAGCACCCGAATCATATCCACCATGCCCTGCGTCTATAACAAGTTTCATATATCTTTTTCGTTCCTTTCTTTATTGTAATAAGCTTTCATTTCTACTCGTCCTATTTTATGCTAATTGTACAAGTTCCGTTACAAGTACAAATAAAAAACCCCCTTATGTAAGGGGGGTTCTATCACTTTTTTTTAACCAATTTAAAATGAATATGTATGATTGATAGTGGATGTAGCGTACGCAAAATAAAAGAAATAAAAGAAATATTCCCACGCCGCTATATAGCAAACCAAACTTCAAAAAGATGTTCAAAAGAGGCGGGAAATGAGATGCGTTTTGTAATACAAATAACATGCAAAACAAAATTACAAACACAGGTATATATTGTAATTCATATGGTCTTCTCTTCTTATACATTCTTTTTCGAATGAAAATCTGGCATAATTCTGCTACAATAAAGCAACTTCCAACTAATGCAAGACCAGCAGTCATTGTCATACGTTCACCTACCCCATATTCATTTCATCAAGCAATCAATATTCACTATATTTTCTTTACATATATTCCATTTTCCTCAATAAAACCAGATCCCTCTATGAAAGATTTAGCTTGTTCCGTAAATACCTCATGCAATACTTTTATTTCTTTCACATTTCTCTGTTTCATCATTTCTTCAAATGTAAAATACGTATTTGTCCCGTATCCATAACCTTGATAATCAAAATGAATAATTAACTGTGACAAAATAGCACTCTCTTCTTGAACGTTATAATCTATTACACCAATATATGTATCATCAACTTTTACACAATACTGAACCTTTTTCCCATCTAAGCTGTGTGAGTGAAACATTTCTTTTACAGCGCTTTCATTTTCTATATTTACTTTCTCAAACGTAATCATATGTTGTCCATCCTTTTACTATTATTGTATCAATAATAAATGCAATTTATGAAAAAAACCTTAAGATCGAATGCGACCTTAAGGTTTTTTATTAAACTAAGCTATACGCACGCTTTGTTTCTTCGTGGAACTTATTCGTMTCGTATTTATGCTCAACATAAATTTGATGCCATACCATAAACGCAAGTACAGTCCAAATTTTACGGCTATAATCGCCTTTATCTGCACAATGTGCTTCCAGTAAGTTTAATACATACTGTTTTTCGATTAAATGCTCAGTTTTGCTTTCTTTAATAATATTTACAGCCCAATCGTGCATTTCATCTTTTAACCAGTGACGAATTGGTACTGGGAATCCAAGCTTTTTACGATCTAACACGTGATCCGGAACAATTCCACGGGCAGCTTCACGTAATATAGCTTTCGTTGTTCCGTTTGCAATTTTAAATTCTGTCGGAATTTTAGATGCAACGTCAAATACTTCTTTATCTAAGAACGGTACACGAAGTTCTAATGAATTTGCCATCGTCATTTTATCAGCTTTTAATAAAATATCGCCGCGTAACCATGTGAACATATCAATGTACTGCATTTTACTTACATCATCATAATCTTTAATTTCGTTATACAATGGTTTCGTGATATCCATATAGTTAACACTTTCATCGTAATACTTCATTAATTCAGCTTTCTCTTCTTCACGGAAGATTTTCGCATTTCCATAGTAACGCTCTTCGATTGGCGTACATCCACGCTCTAAGAAGCTTTTTCCTTTAAACCCTTCTTTAAGAGCACCACTTAATGCCTTTAGAACACTCTTTCCTGGGCTAGGAATGTAAGAGAACATTTTTAAAGAGTTTGGCTCACGATAAATGTTATATCCACCAAATAGCTCGTCTGCACCTTCACCAGAAAGAACAACCGTTACATGTTTACGCGCTTCTTTCGCAACGAAATACAATGGTACAGCTGCTGGATCCGCTAAAGGATCATCCATATGCCAAATAATTTTTGGGAACTCATCCATAAATTCTTGCGCTGTAATGAATACGTTATGGTTTTTAACTCCTAATTTCYCAGCAGTTTCTTTCGCAACATCAACTTCACTGAAACCGCGTTGTTCGAAACCAATAGAGAATGTTAATAGATTTGGATTCATTTCTCTTGCGATAGAAGCAATAATAGATGAATCGATACCACCAGATAAGAAAGAACCTACTGGTACATCACTACGCATATGTACTTTTACAGAATCGTATAATACATCACGAATTGCTTGGATATGCTCCTCTTTCGTTGCGCTTGAAGCGTTGAAATAAGGATTCCAGTAGCGATGGATTTCCATCTCTTTACCGATTTCTTTTACGAAGTAATGACCAGGCTCAATTTTGTTAACATCAATTGTTAATGTTTCTGGCTCTGGACCATATTGGTACGTAAAGTAGTGTTGTAGTGACTTTGGGTTTACCCCTTTGTCTTCCATTACATGCATAATACTTTTCTTCTCAKATGCGAAGAATGTAGTATCACCTTGTTGTGCGATGTATAAAGGCTTAATACCGAAGTGGTCACGTGCACCGAAAAGTTTCTTTTCTTCACGATCCCAAATCATAAATGCGAACATACCACGAAGGTAGTCTACACATTTTTCTTTCATATGTGCATACAATGCAATAATAACTTCTGTATCAGATTGTGTAGCAAAAGTTGCACCTTTTTCAAGTAACATTTCACGTAGTTCTACATAATTGTAAATTTCACCATTAAAAATAATTACATATCGATCATTTTCATAAGTTAGCGGCTGATGTCCTGCCTCTAAGTCAATGATACTTAAACGGCGGAAGCCAAATTGTACATGTTCATCACGAAAATATCCTTCGTCATCTGGACCGCGGTGGAAAATCATCGTGTTCATATTTTCAAATTGATGTTTTTCTGTTTCTGAAAACCCTCTAGGGTTTTCACATAAACATCCTACAAAACCACACATACTTCTTACCCTCTTTCGGTTTTCATTCTGTTTCTATACAG
>NZ_JBFUIN010000184.1:0-6044 GCF_056401855.1 Bacillus sp. P4_D3 | reverse complement strand
AGAATAGACTTCGCATCAAGCATTTGATCACAGAGATTTATATGAGATTTTATATTCATACATTCCAGAAATAAATTTACTTATCTTTCTCCATATATTTTTTAATCTTTCGTTCTTCCCACTCTTTTCCGAATATCCCAAATGGAARAGTTGTCAAACCGTGTATAACGATACCGATTCCCCAACCTCCCAGTGGATATAAAAACCATAATTTACTTGAATCAGAGCTTATATTTATAAAAAAAAGCATTAAGTTAACTAGTATATAGACCGTTAAATGAATGTAAAACGCTTTTAAATTCTCCACCCTTTTTTTAGCTCGTAAATAATTCTCATCTCGCTCCACCCTTAAACACCTCTTTCAATATTGTATTTTTTCACCTTCGCTCCAGTGTTAACATCATATTCTAATCGGAAATCCGTTATTCTCAAAAAAACATCAAACAAAAAAGTACCCAGCAAATTGTCATACACATGATCATTTGCTGGGTACTGCATGATACATTTGTTATTTACAGGCGTCTAATTAAGACCAAATCCAAACATCATCATTATTTTCAACGTTGCCCTTTACCTCATAAACCTTTTCGATATGATCCGTTGTGTTCCAGTTAATAGAACTTCCACCCCAGCCCACATACTTCATATCAATTTTCACTTTCTCACCCGTATTAAATACTTGTCCCTTTGTTAAGAAAACATCAATAATAACTTTCTTCCCATTTAGCGATGGATACTCAACTACGACATATTTAGTAGCACCGTCTCCCTCATCTTCCATCGTTCCTACTTTTGATACTTCTCCAATTACATAATCAGGTGAGCCATCTTCTTTCATGTGCATGCCTAACTTGTTTGTTGTATTTTCAACTGCAGTTGCAACCATATATTCTGTAAAATTACGCATCATAGATCCAGTAGCTTTTACTTCATCCCCTACTTTCACATTTGAAAGTGAATCAATATAAACACTAACAGGTTCTTCGTATTGCTTAGATTTAACGATAATCACACCATTATCCACTTCTACTACTCGCCCTTCTAACGTCGAGAAATTCGACTCAATAGAAGCCGCACTCGCTTTTGACAGTTCTAATCCTGGTAAATTCGTTCCTGATAATGCTGCGATCCCTAAAGCACCTGCTAAAATTAATTTTTTCATACCCATTATGAAACATCTCCATTCATGATGATTTTATTTTTTCGATTGGATACGACCAACCTGTAACTATTATAGTTACAGACAATAAGGAATAGCAACCATCTTTCTCATGCAATGTTGCATACTGTAATTTTTAAATTTAAATCGATTATTCCTATATTCAACACGAATGCCAAATCCTTGAATACCAGCAGGTAAACTGATTGATGATGAAGAAACTAATGTCATGCATCATATTTTTTCAATGCTACATTTTGTATAATCGTAGTCCATTAAATTATGTAGGAGCGGAATTAAAATGTTAATGAAACCCAAAAGATTACAGCCAGGAGATATTGTGGCGACAGTAAGTGCTTCGTGGGGAGGCGCAGGTGATGCTAAGCTACAATGGCGTTATGAGCAAGGAGTAAAGAGATTAGAAGAAGTTTTCGGCCTTAAAGTTATCCCAATGCCAAATAGTTTAAAAGGTAGCGAATACCTTTATAAAAATCCACAAGCTCGCGCGGAAGACTTAATGACAGCATTTAAAGATACACGTATTAAAGGAATTATTACGAATATAGGTGGAGAAGATAGCATCCGTTTACTTCCTTATATTGATTTTAATATGATACGTGAAAACCCAAAAATTTTTATGGGGTACTCTGACGATACCGTTTCACATTTATTTTGTCATAAAGCAGGTATTTCTTCTTTTTACGGTCCAGCAATTTTAACCGATTTTGCCGAAAATGTAGAGATGGATTCATATACGATTGCGACGGTAAATCGTACTCTCTTTTCAAATGAGATGATTGGCGAAATTCAACCAGCTAATGAATGGACGAGTGAGCGTTTAGAATGGATAGAGATAAATAAGGATAAAAGGCGTACGATGCAACAAAACAATGGATATGAGCTACTTCAAGGCTCTACCACTGTACAAGGGCGTTTGATTGGTGGTTGTATAGAAGTACTGGAATTTGCAAAAGGAACGGAACTTTGGCCCGAGAAAGAACATTGGGAGAATAGCATCCTTTTCTTTGAAACCTCTGAAGATCATCCAGAACCAAGTTATATAAAGTATTGGTTGCGAAATTATGCAGCACAAGGCATTCTGCAAAAAGCAAAAGGAATCATTTTTGGTAAACCGAAAGACGAAATGTATTATGAAGAATATAAACATGAAATACTGAAAGTTATGGGGGAATATAACTTAGAAGATTTGCCAGTTCTTTATAATTTAAATTTCGGGCATACTGAACCGAAGTTTATTTTACCTTACGGTGCGATGGCAGAAATTGATTGTGAAAATAGATCTTTCTCTATTTTAGAAAGTGGCGTGGAATAAAATAAGTGTGGGGTTTCCCCCCACACTTATTTCATTTCCTTTGCCTACTGATTAAAGAATAATCCCCGAAAAACTCCCCTTCATTACTTCCTTTTCAAGTTGATTCATACATGTAAACATCGCAATAATCTTTGTCCGATTTTTTTCATCAGGCTCAAATTGTTCAATGGTTACGTCACAACGAATCGTATCACCGCTAAAAACGGGACGTAAAAATTCAAAATCCATCTTGCGAGCTAATACATTATGATCACCGCCAACTTTCGTAGGAAGCGTTGATGTTAAAAGACCTTGTACAACAAATCGTCCTTGTTCATCTGGTGTAATATGATGAATTCCCTCATCCTTAGATACTTCTGTAAATAAAACAACATCCTCTTTTGTAAAAGTTCGCTCAAAGGTGATTTTTTCTCCTACTTGCAATTTCATTGATACCCCTCCTCAAAAACACTTTTAAAATAAGAAAAACCGAAACTAAAAATCATTTCGGTTTTTCAAACTAAAGAAGTTTATTTTAACGAATGTACAAACAACCCACTGCGAAGTTTCGGTTCAAACCATGTTGATTTCGGCGGCATTACTTCTCCAGCGTCTGCGATTGTTAATAAATCTTCCATTGATGTCGGATATAACGCGAACGCTGCTTTGTATTCACCGCTATTCACAAGACGTTCTAGTTCTTCTAATCCGCGGATTCCGCCGACGAAATCAATGCGTGAATCAGAGCGCGGATCATGTATTTCAAGCACCTGACTTACTAAATGATCTTGTAAAATAGATACATCTAAACGTCTAACAAGATCATTCGCATCAAATGTTTCCTCTTTCACTGTGAGCTTATACCACTTTTCGTTTACATACATTCCAAATGATTTTGGCTCATTTGGTTTATACGGTGAAACACCTGCTTCTTCCACATAAAAATATTGCGCCACTTGCTTTAAAAATTGCTCTACTGATAAGCCATTTAAATCTTTCACAACCCGGTTATAATCCCAAATTGATAATTCATCATGAGGGAATAAAACAGATAGGAAGAAATTGAATTCCTCTTCTCCTGTGTAATTCGGATATTGCTCTCTTCGCATAACTCCTACTTTTGCAGCTGATGCAGAGCGGTGATGTCCATCTGCAATGTACAAGTTAGGGATATCTTCAAATGCATTTACTAAAGTCGTAATTACTTCTTCATCTGCAATCTTCCACGCAACATGCTCGACTCCGTCTTCTGCCGTAAATTTATAAATTGGCGCATGTTCTTCTTTCCAGCTTGCAATTAAACGTTTCACTTCTTCTTTTGTACGATAAGTTAAAAAGATAGGACCCGTATTTGCATCGCACACATCTACGTGACGAATGCGATCTAGTTCTTTTTCATGACGCGTTCTTTCATGTTTTTTAATTGTATCATCTTCATACTCGTCAATCGATGTACAAACGACAAGGCCTGACTGCGTTCTTCCTTGCATCGTCAGTTCATAAATATAAAGCGCTGGCTCTTCATCTTGAACGAACACTTCTTCTTGTATAAATTGCTTTAAATTTTCACCCGCTTTTTCATATACGCGATCATCATACGGTGAAAGTGCTGGATCTAAATCAATTTCTGCTTTATCAACATGTAAGAAAGAATATGGATTCCCTTTTACAACTTCTCTTGCCTCTTCACTATTTAATACATCGTAAGGTAAAGCTGCCACTTGCACAGCTTTTTCTTCTACTGGACGGATGGCCCGAAACGGTCGGATATTTGCCAAGTTCCTCTCTCCTTTACACAATCATTCGAACGGCTACAACACCTGTAATTTTGCTTATATTTTCCACAATATTCTCTTTAATTATATCATCAATASCATTATCAATATCAATCATTGTGTACGCCCAAGAATGTTTACTACGATTAATCATATCCGCAATATTAATATGATGTTCTGCTAAACATCCTGTAATTTGCCCTACCATGTTCGGAACGTTTTGATGCATAATCGTAATTCGTTTTTTTCCAATGTACGGAAGTTCTACGTTTGGATAGTTTACTGAATTACGAATATTTCCTGTCTCTAAATATTCACGTAATTGTCGAGCTGCCATTACCGCACAATTTTCTTCAGACTCAGACGTAGATGCACCAAGGTGAGGCGTCGCTGTTACATTTTTCATCTTTATAACATTTTCATTCGGGAAATCTGTTACGTAATGTGTAATAATATCTTCTTCTAACGCTTTTTGAAGAGCTGTTTCATCTACAAGTTCTCCTCTTGAGAAATTGAATAGACGCATTCCTTTTTTCATCGTCTCTATAGCGTGTTCACCAACAATCCCCTTCGTTTGGTTCGTAAGAGGAATGTGTAATGTAATATAATCACAAGTTGCAAAAATTTCATCTAAACTAAATGCTCTTTGCACTTGCGTAGAAAGACGCCATGCTGTTTCAACAGATATATATGGGTCGTATCCGACAACGTCCATTCCTAAAGCTAACGCATCGTTCGCAACTAAAGCACCGATTGCACCAAGACCGATAACACCTAGACGTTTCCCTGCTATCTCTGATCCAACAAATTGCTTCTTCCCAGCTTCAACAAGCTGTGGTACTTCTTCTCCATCCAACTCTTTCGTCCAGCTCACTCCATTTATAATATTACGGGAAGACATAATAAGACTTGCGATAATAAGTTCCTTCACTGCATTCGCATTAGCCCCTGGCGTATTAAATACTACAATCCCTTTTTCCGTACAACGCTCAACAGGAATATTATTTACACCGGCACCAGCTCTTGCAATCGCCTTTAAATCTTCTGAAAATTCTTCTTGATGTAAAGAATAGCTGCGAAGTAAAATACCATCTGGATGACCTACTTTGTCTCCAATTTCATAGCGATTCCCATCAAAAATTTGCAAACCCTTTTCCGCAATTTGATTTAACGTCTGAACACGAAACATATCCCCATCTCCCTATCTATTTTCAAGCTCAAATTCCTTCATATAAGCTACTAATTGCCCAACACCTTCCACTGGCATCGCATTGTAAATACTTGCACGCATACCACCTACTGAGCGATGTCCCTTTAGCGTAACGAAACCGCGTTCTTTCGCTTTTTGTAAAAACTGATTGTTAAGCTCTTCTGACGGTGTTGTAAACGGAATATTCATAAGTGATCGATACGTAGGGTCAACTGGTGAAGTAAACAATTTAGATTCATCTAAAAAACTGTAAAGAAGTGAAGATTTCATTCTATTTTGTTCTTCAATCGCAGATACCCCGCCTTGTTCTTTCAACCACTCTAGTACAAGTTTCGTCACATAAATACTAAAGGATGGCGGTGTATTATATAGGGAGTTATTTTTACTGTAAGTTTCATAGTTTAGCATCGTAGGACAAGCACTATTTGCACTGCCAATTAAATCTCTTTTTATAATTACAATCGTTAAACCCGCTGGCCCTAAATTCTTTTGCGCACCCGCATATATGAGACCAAACTTCGTAACATCATATTGTTCTGATAAAATATTTGAGGACATATCCGCAACAAGCGGCACTCTTTCTACATG
>NZ_JBFUIN010000183.1:0-6151 GCF_056401855.1 Bacillus sp. P4_D3 | reverse complement strand
GTTAAATGCAATCTTTAATAGTTTTACGTTTGTATTTTTATTAGCAGCTTTATTCTCTATTATTAAAAAGAATGTGAAAATGCACCGTGGTTTTATCCTGGCAGCATTTACAACGACTTTACTATTTTGTGTTTCGTATTTATCGTACCATTACTTAGCACCAGCAACACATTTCGGTGGAGAAGGATTCATTAAATATGTGTATTTCATCATTTTAATTACACATATTATCCTTGCGGCGATTATTGTACCACTTGCATTGTTCGCACTAGTATTTGGTTTTACGAATCAATTAACACGTCACCGTAAAATTGTACGTTGGACGATGCCGATTTGGTTATATGTAAGTTTATCTGGTGTTATTGTTTACTTAATGATCTCGCCTTATTATCAATAAAAAATCTCAGCCTTTAAGGCTGGGATTTTTTTGTTAARCAAATTTGTTTGTGAAATTAAAAAAGTGTGGTATACAAAAGTATAGTTGCTTTTCATATGGAAGGGATGGTAAAGGTATATGCAAAATTTTGTATTTCGTAATCCAACAAAACTTATTTTTGGTAAAGGACAATTAGAGCAGTTAAAAACTGAAATTCCACAGTTCGGTAAAAAAGTTCTTCTCGTATATGGAGGAGGAAGTATTAAAAGAAACGGTATTTATGATAATGTAATTTCTATTTTAAAGGATATAAATGCGGAAGTGTTTGAGTTGACGGGTGTTGAACCGAATCCTCGTTTATCAACAGTAAAGAAAGGGATTCAAATTTGTAAAGACAATGGAGTCGAATTTATTTTAGCGGTTGGCGGAGGAAGTGTAATCGACTGTACGAAAGCGATTGCTGCTGGTAGTAAATATGATGGAGATGTATGGGATATTGTAACGAAAAAATCATTTGCTAGCGAGGCGTTACCGTTCGGTACTGTACTCACTCTTGCGGCAACAGGTTCTGAAATGAATGCAGGCTCTGTAATTACAAACTGGGAAACGAATGAAAAGTACGGCTGGGGCAGTCCAATTACATTCCCTCAGTTTTCAATCTTAGATCCAGTTCATACTGCGTCTGTACCGAAAGATCAAACAATTTACGGTATGGTAGATATTATGTCACACGTATTAGAACAATATTTCCATCATGGAACAAATACAGAACTACAAGATCGTTATTGTGAATCTGTTTTAAGAACAGTCATTGAAACAGCTCCTAAGCTTTTAAGTGATTTAGAAAATTATGAGCATAGGGAAACAATATTATATTGCGGAACGATGGCGTTAAACGGCATTTTAGCGATGGGAGTAAGAGGAGATTGGGCAACTCATAATATTGAGCATGCAGTTTCTGCTGTTCATGATATACCACATGGGGGTGGCCTTGCGATTTTATTCCCGAACTGGATGAAGCATGTTGTAGATGAAAATATAAGTCGTTTTAAACAGTTCGCTATTCGTGTATTCGGTGTAGAAACAGATGGGAAGACCGATAAAGAGATTGCATTAGAGGGAATTGAGGCATTACGTCAATTTTGGACTTCGATTGAAGCGCCAGTAACATTAGCTGATTACGCTATTAGAGAAAGTGAAATTGACTTAATGGCGGATAAAGCGATGGCTTATGGTGAATTCGGTAACTTTAAAAAATTAAATAAAGATGATGTTCTTGCAATTTATAAAGCTTCTTTATAAGTGAAGCGAGAGAAGAAACCTATTTGATTGTTGTATCAAATAGGTTTCTTTTTTGTTGTTTATAACCGATTGTGATTGTTAATGATTAATTTTGGTTGTTTGTGGTTGATTTTTGTGATCGTTTTCATTATACTGTAATCAAAGAAGAGGTGAAGAAGATGTTAACTCCTGAACGTCATCAAATGATACTACAACTTGTAAAAGAACAAAAAGTAGTTAAATTACAGCAATTAGTGGAAAGAACAGAAAGCTCTGAGTCGACAATTCGTCGTGATTTAGCACAATTGGAAAAACAAAGGTTATTAAAAAGAGTTCATGGTGGTGCCTCTGTTTTAACAGGAAAAGGACAGGAGCCCACGATGATTGAAAAATCATCCAAAAACATTCAAATAAAACAACAAATTGCCAAGTATGCGGCTAGTATTGTTGAACAAGGGGATTGCGTTTATTTAGATGCAGGAAGTACAACATTTGAAATGATTCCATTTTTAATAAACAAAGATGTTACTGTCGTAACGAATGGACTTATGCATATTGAAGCTTTAGTTGAAAATAATATTTGTGCGTATTTATTAGGCGGGATGATGAAGAGTAGGACGAAAGCTTTAATTGGTGCTATGGCACAGGAAAGTATGCAGAAGTATCGTTTTGATAAATGTTTTTTAGGAGCTAATGGTGTACATGAACAGTTAGGGTATACAACGCCAGATCCAGAAGAAGCACTCTTGAAACAAATGGCATTAATATTAGCGAACGAAGGGTATTTCTTAATTGATGAAAGTAAATTTTCAGAAGTTGCGTTTGCGAAAATTGCAAATGTTGAAGATGCAAGCATTATTACAAATCATTTAGAAATTGATTTAGAAAAATATAAAAGACAAACCAATGTAATTGAGGCTGATAAACAATGATCTATACAGTTACTTTAAACCCATCTATTGATTATGTAGTACAAGTTAATTCTTTCGATTTAGGAACAGTAAACCGAGCAGAGAAAGATATGAAGTTTCCTGGAGGAAAAGGGATTAATGTTTCTCGTGTTCTTCATCGTTTAGGTGTTGAAAATGTAGCGCTTGGATTTACGGGTGGATTTACTGGTCAATTTATTAAAGATGTATTGCATGGTGAAGGTGTAACAACGAACTTCGTCCAAGTAGATGGAGATTCTCGAATTAATGTGAAAATAAAAGGGCAAGAAGAAACAGAGTTAAATGGACAAGGTCCTATTGTGACAAATGAGCAATTTGAACAATTGATGAAAAAAATCGAAAGTATGCAATCTGGAGATTGTGTTGTACTAGCTGGAAGTTTACCTTCTTCTATTCCAACTACCTTTTATGAATCAATCGCAGCGTTTGGAGCCGAAAAAGGTATTCGTGTGGTAGTAGATGCAAGTGGAAGTGCACTGCAGTATGTAACTAAAAATAAGCCATTTTTAATAAAGCCAAATCATCATGAACTTGGTGAGTTATTCGGAGTGGAGCTTTCAACAGTAGAAGCCATTTTACCGTATGGAAGAAAATTAATCGAACAAGGTGTAGAGCACGTTATCGTATCAATGGCAGGAGATGGAGCTTTATTATTTACGGCAGAAGGTATATATGAAGCAACTGTTCCAAAAGGTGTTGTAATTAATTCAGTTGGGGCAGGAGATTCCCTTGTTGCAGGATTTGTAGGTAAATATGAACAGACAAAAGATATTGAAAAAGCATTTCAATATGGTGTTGCAACGGGGAGTGCAACAGCATTTTCGGCAGATTTATGTACAAAGGAAAAAGTAGAAGAATTATTGTCGCAAGTAATTGTAGCTAAGCGATAGGGGGAAGCAACATATGAAAATTACAGAACTATTAAAAAGGGATACAGTCATTATGAATACGACAGCTTCAAATAAAGAAGCTGTCATAGATGAATTAGTTGAGAAATTAAATGGTGCTAATCGTTTAAATAATAAAGCTGAATTTAAAGAAGCTATTTTAAAGCGGGAGTCACAAAGTACAACAGGAATTGGTGAAGGTATTGCTATACCTCATGCGAAGACGAAAGCTGTTAAGCAACCAGCAATTTGTTTTGGTAGAAGTGTAAGCGGTATCAACTATGAATCGCTTGACGGACAGCCTGCACATTTATTCTTTATGATTGCTGCAAGTGAAGGGGCGAATAATACTCATTTAGAAACGTTGTCGCGTCTATCTACATTATTAATGGATGAAGGTTTTCGTAAACAATTATTAGAAGCAAAGGATGAAGAGGAACTTCTTCGTTTATTTGATGAAAAAGAGAATGAAAAAGAAGAAGAAGTTGAAGTAGCAAAGCCAGAAGGGAATGAACCGTACGTATTAGCTGTTACAGCTTGTCCAACTGGTATCGCTCACACATATATGGCTGCGGATAGTTTAAAAGCAAAAGCAGCAGAGTTAGGTATAGCCATTAAAGTTGAAACGAACGGATCAACAGGTATAAAGAATGGTTTAACGAAAGAGGATATTGAACGTGCAACAACGATTATCGTTGCGGCAGATAAACAAGTAGAAATGAACCGTTTTGCTGGAAAACATGTCATTCAAGTGCCGGTCGCTGATGGCATTAGAAAAACTGAAATCCTTCTTAATCGAGCTGTAAAACAAGATGCACCAATCTTTAAGGGTGTAAAAAAGGATGGGAAGGCAGAAAGTGTAGAGAGAGAAAAAGGGCTGGGAATTTATAAGCATTTAATGAGCGGTGTAAGTAATATGCTTCCATTCGTTGTTGGTGGCGGGATTTTAATCGCGCTAGCGTTTATGTTCGGTGGAATTAAGGCAAAAGGTCCTATTGCTGAAATATTAATGGCTATTGGCGGTGGAGAAACAGGTGCGTTTTTATTCCTTGTACCAATTTTAGCTGGATTTATCGCAAGCTCTATTGCTGATCGTCCTGGTTTTATGCCTGGTGTTGTTGGTGGATTTTTAGCAGCACAAGCGAATGCTGGATTTTTAGGTGGATTAATTGCTGGTTTCTTAGCTGGATATGTTGTTTTAGGATTGAAAAGATTATTTTCAGGATTACCAGTACAGTTAGAAGGAATTAAACCTGTTTTGTTATATCCAGTCTTTGGATTGTTGATTACAGGAGTTGTTATGCAAAAAGTAGTAAACCCGCCTGTAGTAGCATTAAATGAAATGTTAACAGGATGGTTAAATGGTTTGAGTGGTACAAATGCTATATTATTAGGCCTTATTTTAGGTGGTATGATGGCAATTGATATGGGTGGTCCAATTAATAAAGCGGCATTTACATTTGGTATTGCTGCCATAGAAGCACAGAATTTTGGAGTGCACTCAGCAGTTATGGCTGGTGGTATGGTACCACCACTTGCGATTGCATTAGCAACCACATTCTTTAAAACAAAATTTACAGAAGCGGAACGTAAATCTGGTTTAACAAATTATATTATGGGAGCTTCGTTTATTACAGAAGGTGCGATTCCATTTGCAGCTGCCGATCCAGTTCGAGTAATAGTAAGTTGTGTTGTTGGTTCAAGTATCGCGGGTGCCTTATCTATGTTATTCCAAATTACATTGCCGGCACCGCATGGTGGATTGTTTGTTATCGCATTAGTGAATAAACCGTTGCTATACATTTTCTCTATATTAATTGGGACGATTGTTTCAGCTATTATGATAGGTGTTTGGAAGAAGAAAGTTAAATAAAAGATAAAAAGGGACAGCTAATAGGAGTTGTTCCTTTTTCATTACAAAAAGTAATTTAATAATTGGATTATGATGGATTTTGGTAAAAGATGTAATGAAAAGTGATTTTTTTGTAACAAAAAAGTAATACTGTAATTTTTTCTGGAAAAAAATTCTTATACTAATTTGTGAGAAATATATGAAAACTATTGCTAATTTTGGTAGAAATGCAATTCTTTAATATGGAAATTTATGTTACAAATCATTAATCGTTTATTACGAATGCTTTGTAATTGTGTGATTTTCGAAATTCTACAAAAAACTGTTGCTATAATGAGAACACGAAAACAAAGCAAATGGAGGCTATTCATGAAAAAATTATTAGGTATAGCAACAGCAGCAGTTTTTGGTCTTGGGATTTTTGCAGGTTCTGCTAAAGCGGAAACGATTGTAACAACAGATGTATTAAACGTTAGAGAAAACCCAACTGTAGAATCAAAGCTTGTAGGTAAAATGTTAAGTGGAAATAAATTAGATGTTATAAATACAGAAAACGGATGGTCCAAAATTAAATTAGATGGCAAAGAAGCGTTTGTAAGTGCTGAGTTTACGAAAAGTTCTTATTATGTAACAGCAAATGTATTAAACGTTCGTGCTGGAGCGAATACTGATTCAGAAATTCTTGGTACGCTTAAAAAAGATGACTTGATTGAAACGACAAATCAAGTACAAAACGAATGGTTACAATTCGAATATGGTGGGAAAGCGGCGTATGTTCACGTACCATTTTTAACAGGTACAGCAC
>NZ_JBFUIN010000182.1:0-6162 GCF_056401855.1 Bacillus sp. P4_D3 | reverse complement strand
TTATGACATCACGAATACAAAAGTAGCGAAGACAACAGTAGAAGGAACAAAAACGTGGAAGGACGGAGATTCGAAAGAACGTCCAAAAACAATTAAAGTAGACCTACTACAAAATGATAAATTAATTGCAACGCAAGAAGTAACAAAAGCAAGTGATTGGAAATATGCATTTAAAGATTTAGCGGCATATGATGCCGAAGGTAATGCGTATAAGTATGAAGTGAAAGAACAACCGGTRGATGGATATAAATCTGAAGTAAAAGGTTATGACATCACGAATACAAAAGTAGCGCAGACAACAGTAGAAGGAACGAAAACGTGGAAGGACGGAGATTCGAAAGATCGTCCAGAAATGATTAAAGTAGACCTACTACAAAACAAGAAAGTAATCGCAACGCAAGAAGTAACAAAAGCAAGCGATTGGAAATATGCATTTAAAGATTTAGCGGCATATGATGCCGAAGGTAATGCGTATAAGTATGAAGTGAAAGAACAACCGGTGGATGGATATAAATCTGAAGTAAAAGGTTATGACATCACGAATACAAAAATCAAGGATGTAGACCCAGTGGATCCTAAAGACCCAGTAGATCCTAAAGACCCAGTGGATCCTAAAGACCCAGTAGATCCTAAAGACCCAGTGGATCCTAAAGACCCAGTGGATCCTAAAGACCCAGTGGATCCTAAAGACCCAGTAGATCCTAAAGACCCAGTGGATCCTAAAGACCCAGTGGATCCTAAAGACCCAGTAGATCCTAAAGACCCAGTGGATTCTAAGGATGATACAAAAGTATCAGCTACTAAAGATAATCATGAGAAATCATCATGGCTTCCTAAAACAGGAGGAACAGCAACTGAAATGATTTCAATTGCTGGAGGTATGATCTTGCTTCTTTTAGGTGGAATTTTATTCTCTCGTAGAAAAGTTAAGTAGTTAGTTCAATCTATTGTACTGTAACCCGGATAGTTGAGAAGTTAAAAAATCACTATTCGGGTTACCTTTTTTTTTAGGTGGAATATTCCATGTCTATTAAGCTAAAATTATGCAAAAGCAATGTCAAATTAGCATGTTTCTATTTTCTAAAAGCTGATTATAGATTATTTAAAGGCTTTTATATGAAATAAACCCTAACGGGTTTATTTTTATTGACGTGGTTTCATTATGCTTTTGCTTGTTCTTATGATAAATAATTTCACATACCGTATTTTAAAGAATTATTTATCCATGACAAAAAGAAGCAGTAGGAAAATAATAAACATCAAAAAGTTCCTGCACATTGCGTGATGATATCTTTGTAAAGAAAAGTAACTCTTATGAGTAACCTCTAGAGTATAAAAAAAGCATTGCTAATCTTAATTGTATAAAAAATATATAATTAAAATCAATTATATCGTAGTTTAATAGGGTAGGAATAGGTTTAAAATTCATCTTCAAGGATTAGATTTCCAGCATCATTATCTTTCGTTAGTCGTTGTTTCAAATAATTCTCTTTCGTCGTTCGATCATTTTTATGACCAACTGCAGCTGCAATCACATGAGGTGCTAGTCCCTTGTAGTCATATAGGTACTGTACATAAAAATGTCTAAAGAAGTGAGGAGTAATTCGTATGTTCTCCTTGCGGACACAAAATAAATCACAAAAGAATCAAGGCAAAACTAAAAGGCATGAGTCCGGTATAATAGGAGGGCACTGAAAAACTCCATCTAGTTCCACTTTGCGAGACATTCGACGATTCAATAGTCGAATGTCTCGCCTTTTTAATTTATAATAGAGAGACTAAATGCAGGTGGTGTTCCAAATGATTTCAAACCAAGAGACACTTAACTTAAGTCCGTACTTGGCCATTTACGATATGGTCGTGCCAAAAGATAATATGCTTCGTCAAATTAACGAACTGGTGGATTTCTCATTCATTTTAGAGGAATTGAAAACAAAATATTGTTTAGATAATGGAAGAAATGCGATTCCTCCGATTCGAATGTTTAAGTACTTATTGTTAAAAGCCATCTTCAATGTATCCGATGTAGACCTTGTCGAACGTTCAAAATATGACATGTCTTTCAAATATTTTTTAGGTATGGCGCCAGAAGATGACGTGATTGATTCAAGCTCACTCACAAAATTCCGCAGACTTCGTCTTCAAGACGTAAGTTTATTAGATATGCTCATTGAAAAAACGGTTGAAATCGCACTCGAAAAGAACATTATCAAAAGTAAAGCAATCATTGTGGACGCAACGCATACCAAAGCACGTTATAACCAAAAATCACCGAAAGAATTTTTACAAGAGAAATCAAAACATACCCGCAAAGCAGTGTATCAATTCGATAAATCCATGAAAGAAAAATTTCCAAAGAAGAATACTTCTAACGAGGTAAAAGATGAAATAGCTTACTGTGAAAAATTGATTACCATTATTGAAAATAAACCACAAATCGCTCATCTACCAGCCGTAAAGGAAAAATTGAACGTGTTAAAAGAAGCTGTAGAAGATACGCAAGAACATCTAAATTATTCAACAGACRCSGATGCACGAGTAGGACATAAAACAGCAGACAGTTCTTTCTTTGGTTATAAAACACATTTAGCAATTAGTGATGAACGTATTATTACAGCAGCAGTCGTTACAACGGGTGAAAAATCAGATGGACATTATCTACAAGAACTGATTGAAAAAAGTAAAGTAACAGGAATGGAAGTTGAAACAGTCATCGCTGACACGGCTTATTCAGGGAAAAACAATTTACTTTATACAAAAGAACAAAGCATTCAACTGATTTCTAAGTTAAATCCAATGATTACTCAAAATGGGCGAGCAAACGGAAAAGAATTTGACTTTAATAAAGATGCAGGTTTATTTGTATGTCCAGCAGGACATTTAGCAAAAAGAAAAAGTGAAAAACCAGATTCACATCCAGGAGCAAGTGCAAGAATGGTTTATTTTTTTGACGTTGAAAAATGTAAGGTCTGTCCACTCCGAGAAGGATGTTTTAAAGAAGGTGCAAAAACTAAAACCTATTCTGTTGCCATTAAATCAGAGGAACATTTAGACCAACAAGTTTTTCAAGAAACAGAAGAATTTAAACGCTTAGCTCGAGAACGCTATAAAATCGAAGCGAAAAATAGTGAGTTAAAAAATAAACACGGGTACGATCAAGCATCGGCTGCGGGTTTATTTGGCATGCAAATTCAAGGAGCAACGACGATATTCGCTGTCAATCTAAAAAGAATCTTGAAGCTTCTGAATGAAAAAGGGTAATAAATAGACAAAAAATAGGGCGTTTTCTGTTCGAAATTGAACAAAAAGCGCCTTRTTTTTCTCTATAATGAATTTATTTATAAAAAACGCAAGTTTTTCAGTGGCTTCGTATTGCACCGGGCTCATGCCTTTTTATTTCGTTTTCATTTGTTGTGATCATTAAATCATCATTGTGTTTTATATTTTTGAGGTCTTTCTGTTTGATATAAATCGATAGCATAAATATAGACCGTAGCTTTGAATAATCGTAAAGCTAGGAATGATGAAGTATCGATATCTTGTTTGGTATTCGATTAAGAAATGAACAGTTACGTAACCAATTATCAATAATAAAAATAGTGTATAATGCGTGTTATTTTGCTTAGTCAATATGAGATAAAGAAGTGCTAATGTGCCCAAGAGCATAGCTGTAATGTACATATACTTTTCATATTTCGTAAGGATGTCTTTTAAAGTAATCATATCATTACCTGTGTCCCCTAGTGTCAATAAACTCCATAATGGGGCGGAGTCGTAATCTGCCCACATGAGCGTGAACTTATCACCAAATAAAGATAAAACCTTTTGTGGATCAGCTAGTCGCTCTTGAATCAGTTTTTTTTCAGCGGCTTTGCGTTCTTCACCGATTTCAAAGGACATAATATATTCTGCATCTGCTGCAGAATATCCCCCTTTTGTTTCGTGATTAAACCCTACTGTGAATTTCCAGAGAGGATCACGATTAGATAGTGGGTATTGTGTAATTCCAGCAGATATAAATGAGTAACTTATAATGTAATGTACAAGGTAAAATACGACGAAAATTCCACAAAGTTTTTTAATGGAAGTGAAAATATCTTGTTTTGATTTTCCTAATATACCTTGTAAAAAGACATAAATAGTTACTGCAATTAGGATGATAGCTCCAAGCGGACGCATGATATCGCCTAAAGAAAGCGAAATTCCTATGAAAATCCACATATATTTATGGCTTAAGCCTTTTGTAATTAATAAATAAAACCCAAGATAAAATAAGAATGTCGCAAGGTGTTGATTCGTTAGGACTGAGCTCAATACAATACTCGGGATATATATTGCATATAGTAAACCAGCCATACGTCCAGACCACTCATTAAATATATGAGAAGTTATTTTGTAAACGAGGAATGTTGTTCCCGTGCAATATAATACATTTAAGAACTTTAGAAGGAAGGTTCCTTCACCAAATAAATTAATAATAAAAGCTTGGTACATTGTAAATCCAAGTTGGTAAACCCATGAAGTATAATACGTGCTTTGGGCAAAACTAAAATCTCCTTTAGTTGCTTGCACAGCACCATTGTACATCATAGCAAAATCAGATTCGACAGGAGTTTGGACATTAAGAACCCAGATTAATCGAATAGAGAAAGCTAAAATGATAAGTGAAATAGTGAATACTAGTGTTGACATATATTTATTGGCAATATAGCCGATTAGTAGAAACAGAAGACCGATTAGAATAATAATCGGGATTATAATAAGTAAACGAGTGCTGGCCTGTTCTCTAACCACGGCTACTGATTGCCATGTAATGGCTGCAGAAATAATGAGACATAGCACTAACAAAGATTTCACAAAAAATGTATTGAGTTTTAGAAGAAATGAACTTTGCATTATAATTAAAAACTCCTTATTGAATTTTATGGCTATTTCAAAGGGAAATCCCTTTACACACCAAGTGATGGTGTAAAGGGATGATTTTAGGTGATTAAGAATTTTCTTGGGACCACTGTTCTACATCCCAAACTTTTGTTACCCAATCTTGATAAAACTCTGGTTCGTGACATACAAGAAGAATAGTTCCTTTATATGCCTTCATTGCTTTTTGTAGTTCTTCTTTTGCTGTAACATCAAGGTGATTTGTTGGCTCATCAAAGAGTAACCAGTTACTTTCTTCGCCCATTAGCTTACATAAACGAACTTTTGCCTGTTCGCCACCGCTTAATTGGTTCAGCGGACGAGAGATATGTTCATTTTTTAAACCACATTTCGCTAACATTGCACGTATTTGATGCTGGTCTAAGCTAGGGAATGTATTCCAAACATCATCAATCGGTGTTATATTATCAGCTTTCACTTCTTGTTCGAAGTATGATGGGTTTAAGAAATCACCAAGACTTGTTTTTCCGCTTAATGGTTTGATTTTACCTAGAATCGTTTTTAATAGTGTTGACTTACCTACGCCATTACATCCAACAATTGCAATTTTTTCACCACGTTCAATTGTCATTGTTAATTTTGGTAATAAAGGATGTGTATATCCAATTTCTACATTTTCTCCTTCAAAGACGAATCGGCTACTTGCACGACTTTCTTTAAATGAGAATTCAGGTTTAATAGCTGTTTCAGGACGATCAATACGTTCCATACGATCAAGTTGTTTTTGACGACTTTTTGCACGGCCTGTCGTTGAGTAACGAGCCTTATTTTTGGAAATGAAATCTTCTTGTTTTTTAATAAACTCGCGTTGCTTTTCATAAGCGTTGATATGTTGGTTTTTATTGATCTCTGCTAGCTCTAGGAATTTTTCATATGTCGCTGTATAACGCGTCATCTTTGTGAATTCTAGATGGAAAATAACATCAACACATTTATTCATAAATTCCGTATCATGGGAAATTAATAGGAATGCGTGTGGATATTCTTTTAAATAAGTCGTTAACCAATAAATATGTTCAACGTCTAAATAGTTGGTAGGCTCATCTAATAGTAATACTTCTGGTTGCTCAAGTAGTAACTTTGCAAGTAATACTTTTGTACGTTGTCCACCACTTAATGCGGCAACATCACGATCTAAACCAATTGCGTCAATTCCAAGACCACGCGCTGCTTCCTCAATTTTCATATCTAATAAATAGAAACCACCTGCTTCAAGAGCAT
>NZ_JBFUIN010000181.1:0-6172 GCF_056401855.1 Bacillus sp. P4_D3 | reverse complement strand
GGATAGTCTTTAAAATACGGAAGTACAAAAGTCCAAACATCTTCTTCCATTCCCCACCCAGGAATAAAAATAACCTTTAGCTCTTTCATACTAAAAACCCCTCTTCTTTACCGATGCGTATAATATGCTGAATGGCCCATTTTAAATCCGCCATTGTATGTTGTGACGTAACAGCAAAGCGAATTCGGGAACTACCAATCGGAACAGTTGGCGGACGAATTGCAATGGCTGCGATACCTATCTCTTGTAATCTTTCACTAAACCGTAAAGCATTTTCATTTGAACCGACTACAATTGGTACAATATGAGTTGAGCTATTCCCAATGTCAAAACCAGCTTCTTGTAAATGCGTCCTGAAATATGCACCATTCGCTATAAGGTTCTCTCTTCTTTCGTTATCTTCTTTTACAATCTCAATTGCTTTTTGCACTGCTCCTAATGCTCCTGGTGGTAAAGCTGTAGTAAAAACAAAGCTTCTCATCATATTTTGTAAGTACTCTATATAAATTGCATCCCCTGTTAAATACGCACCATAACACCCTAAAGCCTTGCTAAACGTCCCCATATGTATATCGATTTTTTGAGCAAGATCTTTTTCTATATGAGATAATCCAGCTCCACCGATTCCATATATTCCACTCGCATGTGCTTCATCAACTATAATGATTGCCCCGTATTTCTCTTTCAGCTTCACTAAATCTCTCAAATATGCAGTATCACCATCCATACTAAAAACAGTATCAGTTACGATTAATTTCCTCTTTTCAGGTGACGCTACTTTCAACATCTTCTCTAAATGATCCAAATCATTATGACGATACCTTTTATGTTCTGCACCGCTTAATATAATTCCATCAACAATACTTGCGTGATTTAATTTATCACTAAAAACAATATCGTGACGACCAGCTAAAGAAGATAGTACACCTACATTTGCTGTATACCCACTATTTACGATTAACGCTCTTTCAGTACCTTTCCAGTTGCATATACTTCTCTCAACCTCTTCATACAGTGGATAATTTCCTACAATGAGACGAGATGCTGTCGCTCCAGTTCCATATTTTCTTGTGCAAGCAATAGCAGCTTCTTTCAACCTTTCATCTCCAGCTAACCCTAAATAATTATTTGACGCTAAATTTAGCATCCTTTTCTCATTCCGAATAAGCCATGTCTCTTCCGCTTTCTCTGTCACATGCAAATTACGATACTGTCCTTGCTCTCTTAATTGTTCTATTTTAGATTGAAGATGTGCGCGCCACTTTTGATTCATTTTGGATGGACTCCTCTAATTTTGAAATCATAATATGTTCTTTTGCCAATTCCAATAATTCTTCCCTAGTAAAATCACCTTCAAGGAATGGTAATAAACCTAAAACCGGTACCCCGCTCAACTCTTCAATCATTTCTTTGTTTTCTTGTACTCTTTCTTTTTCACATTCTTTACAACCAGACAAAATGACACCTGCTACTGTTAAGCCATGTGCCCTTGCATAAGAAATCGTTAAGACAGTATGATTCACTGTTCCTAGTGTAGGACGCGCTACTACAATAAGAGGAAGCTGTAATTCTTTTGCAAAATCGATTACTAAAGCATCTTCTGTATATGGGACTGCAAGCCCACCAGCCCCTTCTACAAATAGGCTATTAAACTCTTTTAGTAGTTCATTATAGTGATCAGTAATTTCTTTTAACGTTACTCTCCTTCCAGCTCTTTTCATAGCAAGTCTCGGAGCAAGTGGTTCTTCAATAGAATACGGACAAATTTCTTCTTCTCTTGTCGATACACCCGATAAGGCTTTTAACCTTGCTGCATCTCCCTCTGCGTTTGATGCAGCATGTCCACTTTGCAACGGTTTATATACCCCTACGTTATATCCCAATTCTCTAAATACACCTGCTAACGCACCTGCAACCACAGTTTTTCCAACTTCAGTATCAGTTGCCGTTATGAAAAAACCACTCATTATTCTTCCTCCGTAACATCCGAGATTGCTTTATATAAAATGCGTAACATCTCATCAATTTCAGCAATTGTAGATGCAAGAGGAGGCATAAATACAATGGTGTTACCAAGCGGACGTAAAATCATGCCTAACTCTCTTGAGCGTTTACATACTTGAACACCGACTCTTTCTGTCCATTCATACGATTCTTTCATTTCTTTATTTTTCACAAGTTCAATACCAATCATTAATCCGCACTGACGAATATCACCTACGTGCTTATATTCATTAAGCGCTTCTAATTGCCCCGCTACATATTCTGTTTTATGCGCAACAGATTCTATTAAATTAGTTTTTTCATATAGTTCTAGATTCGCAATTGCTACCGCACACCCTAACGGATTACCTGTGTAACTATGCCCATGGAAAAATGTTTTTTGTTCCTCATACTCTCCTAAGAAGGCATTATATATTTCGTCTGTCGTTACCGTAACAGCAATTGGTAAATATCCACCTGTTAAACCTTTCCCAGCTGTTAAAATGTCCGGCGTCACATTTTCATGTTCACACGCAAACATTTTCCCCGTACGCCCAAACCCAGTCGCTACCTCATCTGTAATAAATAAAACATTATATTTTGTACATAAATTACGTAGCCCTTTTAAATATCCTTTTGGCATTGTAATCATGCCTCCAGCACCTTGCATTAAAGGTTCTACAATAATTGCTGCAATTTCTTCATGTTTTTCTTTCAGCAATTCTTCCATTTCTTCTAAATGCTTATTCACAATTTCTTCCTTGTTATTTCCATAAGGAGAACGATATGTATACGGATACGGCATTTTAATTGCCTCAAATAATAGTGAACTATACACTTGGTGAAACAAGTCTATCGCTCCTACTGAAACTGCTCCAATTGTATCACCGTGATACGCTTCTTTTAATGTAACAAATCTTTGTTTTCTCGGTTTCCCTTTGTGCTGCCAATATTGAAAAGCCATCTTAATTGCAATTTCAACAGCGGTAGAACCAGAGTCTGAATAAAATACTTTCTTCAAGCCTTCTGGTACAACATCAATTATTTTTTCTGCTAATAAAATAGATGGAACGTTAGCAAGTCCTAACATAGTAGAATGAGCAATTTTATTTAATTGCTCACGAATTGCCTCATCTAGTTCCGGTACTTGATGCCCATGAACATTTAACCAAATAGACGAAACACCGTCCCAATATTCATTTCCATTTACATCGTATAGCTTTCTTCCCTCTCCACGTTCAATAATGACAGGATCTTCTTCTAAATAATCTTTCATTTGTGTAAATGGGTGCCATACGTAATCTTTATTCTTCTTCGATAATTCTTCATATGTATAAGACGATTTTTCACTCGTGTTACTATTAACAGCCACAATTGTCACCCCTAATGTTAACTTGTTTATAAATATAGTTAACATTAAAACCAAATGACTGTCAATTATTTTTAAATCAAATAGTTCTTAAAAAAGAACAACTTATCATACGATAAGTTGTTCTACTTTCCATGTTGTATCTTTCCAATTTCTAAAATAATCTCTTCCTCTTTTTTTCCTTCTGTATCAATTCCAAGTTGCTTAGCATGCTCAATTAATAAATCATGGCGCTGCTCAAACCTAGCGGTATCTACTTCTTTCGTAATCTCTTCTTTTGTTTTCCCTTCAGTAGAAACTCCTAGTTTTGCAGCTGATTTTTCCATCGATTTCTTCACTTCTGACTGCTGTATTTGCTTTTGTTTCGACTGCTCTGATTCAGCTGCAAAAGCTGTGTAAATTCCAGCACTTCCGCCAACGACTAGTAAGGTGGTAAAAAGAATTATTTTTTTCTTCACTCTTTCCTCCCCTTTCAAATTCATTATAACGCACATTTTTACAGCATTAAAAACATTTTTCCTTTATTCCCCTAAAAAAATATCGAATATTTTTATTGACATGTATGATGAATATATGATAAAAATTTAACTAACATCATATGAATCGGCGTTGATAGGATTTAGTAGTACTTCGTTTTCTGATTTCAGAGAGCTGGTGGTCGGTGCGAACCAGTACAGAGCGATTTATGAATTACCCCCTGGAGCTTCTTTTACGAAACGTGAGGAGTAGTGAAAGACGGTTTAGACCGTTATGTCTAAAGAGTGGTGAAACGACACTGTTTCACAATTTAGGGTGGTACCGCGAATTTTTCGTCCCTGCATATATTGCAGGGGCGTTTTTATTTTATTAGCGCATATCATATGGCCCTTTATTTTGTGATACATTCCTTTCACAAGCTAGGGTGGTACCGCGATTTCTTCGTCCCTGCATAATTATATGCAGGGGCGTTTTTTTATTCCAATCTTTATTGAGCGATTATCCTAAAAATTTGAGATAGGAGAGATACAAAGCTTGATAAATCCCGATTATTTAAACTTTATGATGAAAAACAATTACCGATAATTTGTCGAAAAATTATAAATTTTAAAAGGGGATATACAGTATTGGCGAATTTTATATAAAAAAGAGCTATTTTAGATTAATTAGGAGGGGAAAACAATGATTTCAAAAATTGAATCTATTCTTTTAACATTTTTTATCTTTTTCTGTATTGGCTTTAGTGTTATTCAATTAGAAGTTTCACCACATATCCCAATTTTATTCGGCATCGTTATTTTATTAGCGTTTGGATTTATGAAAAAAATCTCTTGGTCTACTATGGAAGAAGGGATGATAAGTAGTATTTCAGCTGGTATTCCATCTATTTTTATTTTCTTACTTGTAGGAGTATTAATTAGTGTTTGGATCGCAGCTGGAACAATTCCAACTTTAATGGTATACGGATTCCAACTTGTATCTCCAAAAATTTTCGTTCCTACTGTTTTTGTTGTTTGTGCAATTGTTGGAACAAGTATCGGTAGTGCATTTACAACTGCAGCAACAGTAGGGCTTGCCTTTATGGGAATGGGTAGTGCTCTCGGATACGATCCAGCTCTTATTGCTGGTGCAATTATTTCTGGTGCATTCTTTGGGGATAAAATGTCTCCTTTATCTGATACAACAAACTTAGCTCCAGCTGTAACTGGTGTAGATTTATTTGAACATATTCGCAACATGCTTTGGACAACAGTCCCTGCTTTCATTATTGCTTTTATCGCATTTTTCATTTTAGGAAGCGGCACTAGAGGAGACGTTGATTTCACAAACTTTATTAGTACGTTAGAAAAAAATGCAACGATTTCTATCGTTACACTTATTCCGATTTTATTACTGTTCCTATTCGCATTTAAGAAAGTACCCGCAGTTCCAACATTACTTGCAGGAATCGTAGTAGGGATCATCATTCTCTTTATTTTTAACCCTAGTACTTCTTTAGCTGATTTAATGAAAATTATGCAAGATGGTTACGTTTCTAAAACTGGTATAAAAGATATTGATAGCTTATTATCTCGCGGTGGTTTACAAAGTATGATGATGTCAATTGCTCTTATTTTCCTAGCTCTTTGTATGGGTGGTTTACTACAAGGAATGGGCATTATCACGCAGCTGATGAATATCATCTCTAGCTTCGTAAAAAATAGTACACGCTTAATCGTCTCTACCGCTTTCACTGCAATTGGTGTAAACTTCTTACTTGGTGAACAATACTTATCAATCGTTTTAACAGGACAAGCATTCGCTAACAAATACGATGAAGTCGGTTTAGAACGTCGTAATTTATCACGAGTATTAGAAGATGCTGGTACAGTAATTAATCCGCTCGTACCATGGGGTGTAAGCGGCGTATTCTTAACAAACGTCCTTAGCGTTCCAACATTCGATTATGTTCCATACGCAATCTTCTGTTTAGCTTGCCCAGTCTTAACAATTATTGTTGGTTTCACTGGATTTGGTCTTTCATGGAAGAAAGAAAAAGCAGTACCAGTTTCATAATATAGAATAAAAAAAGGATTACCGTAATCGGTAATCCTTTTTTTCATACAACACTTTACTATCTATTTATTTGCTTTCTTTCTTCTAAATAACATAAGTAATCCCGCTCCAACAAACGCCAGACCAGCTCCAATTGTAGAAGCAATACTCGCACCTGTTTTCGGTAAATCACGTTCCTCTTTATTTTCACTTACAGTTGTTGTTTCTTTTGTATTTTGATTATCCGTTGTAGTTTGTCCAGATCCTGCGTTGTTTCCATCTTGTTTTGGTTCATTTCCATTATTACCT
>NZ_JBFUIN010000180.1:0-6222 GCF_056401855.1 Bacillus sp. P4_D3 | reverse complement strand
AAACGGAGTTGACTACCCATCTTTTAAAAAACTCCTTTCTACGATCATTGAAAATGATAATCTTTATCAATTACCACTTTTGATTATAAAAGATGATTCTTAATAAGTAAAGTAATCTTATGAAATATTTACCTTACAAAGTATTTGTGGCCACATTATATATATGTATGCCACGCGAAAAATGTTATGACACTTTTTCATACCCTTTTTCTTTCATACTTTGCAAGTTGTCTCATTATGGTTAAATTCACCCTCAATTTCTACTTGAATGGTGACATGTTCTACATGAAATTTTTCCTTTAATACATCCGTTGCTTCTTTCAATACACTTTGCGTTTCATTACCTTTAATAATAAGATGGCAAGTTAGTACTTGAAAATCTGATGTTACGGACCATATATGTAAATCATGAACTTCTTTTACAATAGTAATATTTAATAATGTATTTTTCACCTCTTCAGCATCTATGTGCTGTGGTGCGCCTTCCATTAATATATGAACTGTATCACGTGTTACACGCCATCCACTTATAATAACTAAAATTGACACAAGAATACTAGCAACCGCATCTGCGGCATTCCAATCAAAAAATTTAATAAGCAACGCAGCAATAATTGCCCCGACTGAACCTAATAAATCGCCTAGTACGTGTAAGAAAGCACTCCTTAAATTCAAATTCCCTTTCACATCTCCGCCTCTCATTAATATCCAAGCTGATAAAATATTAATAAGCAAACCAAGTACAGCAATAATGAGCATCCCATTACTAGCAATCTCCACCGGTTCTTTAAAACGACGAATTGCTTCAATAAAAATATATACTGAAATGACAATAAGAACGACACCGTTACATAATGCCGCTAACATTTCGACACGCTTATACCCGTATGTTTTTGCAGCCGTTGCCGTTTTCTCTCCAAGCTTGAAGGCAAGTAAGCTTAAAGCGAGAGATACTGCATCACTTAACATATGCCCCGCGTCAGATAATAGTGCTAAACTATTCGTTACAAACCCACTAATAACTTCAGCAATCATAAAACTTGTCGTTAGTAGGAAAGCAATTAGTAACGCCTTTTTATTTTTGGAATGACCGTGATCATGTGAATGTCCCATACTAATGCTCCTTTAAGTGCAATATCTGTATGTTAGTATGAAACAAACTCACTCCCTTTATCCCGCATTAACGTCCGATTGGTGAAGGCTAATAATCAGTGGGGATGAACAAAACCCCCACTGATTAAAGTTTCACTTTATCCCGATTCCTTCTGTATACACACTTCGCTACTTTTCAAACAAGTCCTTTTTCTCAAATAAAAACAAGACTACTTCTTTTTTATTTTCATATTGTTTACTAATGAAAGAATTTTTAAGGAGGTTACTTAAATGAAACGTTTATTTCTCTGTATGGAGCGTGAACTTGTTGTAATAAAAGAACAAGATGGTAACTACGAAACGACTTACCACTTACAAAATATGCAGCCTACTTGTATTGCAGTTGATCCATTTCAAAAGAATCGTGTATATTGTGGAACATTTGGACGAGGTCTATGGTTAAGCGATGATGGTGGGGATTCATGGAGACCAATTGGAGATTCTTATCGTTACTTTGACTTTCCGAAAGAAGACGGTATTTTACATTCTTCAATCACTTCCATTACGATAAGCCCTAATGAACAAGTTAACGGATATGGAGTCGTTTATGTAGGTACAGAACCTAGTGCTTTATTTCGTTCAGAAAATGGCGGTGTAACGTGGACTGAACTTAAAAATATGAAATCATTATTATCTTCTTATACGTGGGCTTTCCCGCCTAGACCTTTTACCCATCACGTACGCTGGATTACAATTGATCCAAACAATCCAAATACAATCCACGTTTCCATCGAAGCTGGTGCTGTTATTCAAAGTAACGATAAAGGGCATACATGGATTGATAAAAAATTCGGTGCCCCTATCGATGCTCATCAATTACTCATGCACCCTGAAGTCCCAAATCGCCTTTATGCATCATGTGGTGATGGGTTTATGGGCGGACCTGATCGTGCCTATCTTGAAAGTTATAACAGTGGAAACAGCTGGATCTCATGTAGTGACGGACTTGAACATCATTATTTATACAGCATGGCTATCGACCCAGCTGATTGCGATACAATTCTCGTGTCTGCTGCACCGAGTGCTGATCTCGCTCATCACCGTATTCCTTATGAATCTTATATTTATCGAAAAACGAAAGATACTCCTTTCGAGCAAGTACAGCAAGGTCTACCATCTGCAATCGGTACAGTCATTTCGATGTTTGCTACAAATCCAGCCGAACCACATACGTTTTACACTTTAAATAACAATGGCATCTTTCAATCCACTGATAGCGGTGAAACGTGGGAACAACTAAACATTCCTTGGAAAGATGAGTATAAAACACAGCATCCACATGCTTTACTTGTAACTAGTTCTTAACAAAAAGCGACTGCCTAATTATTTATTTTAGGCAGTCGCTTGTCTTTATTTCTTTAAATCAATGACAATATCATCTAGAACAATATCTTTACTCTTCGCTTCTTTTTTCGGCACTTCTATTTTCTTCTCTTTCCCATTAACATACTCTACTCCACCATGATTTTCAGGTGTATGAACTTGCAAGTGCACGTGAGGTGTAACGATAAGCTTTGTTGCATTTTCGTTTAACTTTTGGAATGTGGAACTCCAATGGATATTGTAAGGATCGTTGCCACTTCCCCCATTTCCTTCACCCGAATAATCATTCCCTAAATCATCCGTGACCCTCAATTCAACATCTACACTATCCCATTCTTTCCTCGCACCCTTAGAAACTTCTTGATTGTAATAAAGAATAAATGAAACCGGCGACATTGCGACCTTTTCCATATTTGCTTTTATACCTTCTTTTTCCGAACTCCCACTAATTGTTCTCTCTTTACTATCCACTGATTTTACAGTTAACGCGAAATTCCAATTACCTTGTATTGATTTTTTCCTATCTGGCATCTCTATTCTCTCTATATTCCATCTAAAGTTTACTTTGTCCTTTTTATTACTACCATGGTGCGTCGTTGTTACCATACCTACATACTTTTTTTCAGTAACTTTAGTCATTTTACCACTTCCTGAACTACCATGAGCGTCCATTATATCCAATCCGCCTATTATGATAGGATCATCCCCTAAGTCTTGCTCACTTTCCAGTGAATACGTTATAGATACTGTTCTGCCATCAGAAATTACATCATTAATGGTAACCTTAACCCCATTACTCTCCCTCGTCATATTCAACTCAGTCGAAAACTCTTTATAATTTTCATATAACCCTGTTCTACCATTATCTAAAAATCGGAATATATCCCCTACTATTGGTAGTCCTCCAGCGTATGTAGGAAATCCGATGCCAAGCATGGCAACTGATACTCCTACTAAAATAGATGCAGCAGCGACACCTTTTTTCCAAGTTTTCATCTTTTTCTTCGTACGCATCGATTGTTTTAAATTACGTTTCACTTTTTCTTTTTCAATTTCAGAAGTCTMAATTTCCTTAAGTTCTTTTTCATCTATATCAATATCATTTAATAGTTCATAAATGTCTTTCATATTGCACTACCTCCAAAACTAATATTCGTAGCATTTTGTTGTAGTTTCTTTTTTCCCCGGTACACACGATTATCTATCGCTGCTCGAGTTAACCCTAATTTCTCTCCGATTTCCTCTGTCTTCATGCCAAGGAGATATTTCATAATGAATACTTTTTGATCTAACGGTTCCAATTGATTAATAAGCTTCAATAATTCTTCCCTATCTTCCATAACGATTAATTCGTCTTCTGCCGATTTTTCCGTACTTATATGAAACTCATCTGAAATGATTTCTACTTTTTTAGTTGCTTTCCGGTAATAATCAATTGCTTTAAACTTTGCAATCGCTGCAATCCATTTTTTAAAATCACTCGGCTCTCCATGAAACTTATTTGCGTTATTCCAAATGGAAAGAAATATATCATTTACACATTCCTCTATGAGTCCATCATTTTGAACTGGAAGAAGAACTTTATGCGTAATCCCCTTTATGAGTGGTAAGTATGTATCGACAACAAATTCTAGCGCATCTTCTTTTTGTCGCTGTAATCTTTTTATAAAATTTTTCTCATTTGATTTCATGTAGCGATTCCCCTTATTTTTTTGTAAAAGCTTTTACACTCTATATAACGTCCAGAAAAAAGTTTTCTCTCATCTTTTTTATTATTTTTTGTATGTAATGGAATACTTTTCCTTACCTATTGTCTCATATAACTTTGAATTTGAAGAAAATTTTCTCAAGTCTACAATTTAATTAACGTAGTACAATATTTACATAACCATTCTTTAACTTGGTGTACATTTTATTTCGTTAATCTAMTATTTAAAATTAGGAGATGAGATTTGTATGTGTGGAATTACAGGCTGGATAGATTGGAAGAAGGATCTTTCAAATCAACATGTTATTTTAGAAAAGATGGCAAATAGTATTCAGCATCGTGGTCCTGATGCTGAAGGATTTTGGTTTTCTCCTCGTGCGGCCTTTGCACACCGACGTTTAATTGTTATTGACCCAGAAGGCGGAACGCAGCCAAAAACATTTCGTGCCGGAGATTACACGTATGCTCTTACTTATAATGGAGAAATTTATAATTTTCGTGAACTGAGAGAACAACTTCAAAAATGTGGGCATGCCTTTGAAACTCACTCGGATACAGAAGTGTTACTACACGCTTATTTAGAATGGAAAGAAGACTGCGTGCAACGTTTAAATGGAATTTTCGCTTTCGCAATATGGGATGATCAGAAGCAACAATTGTTTTTAGCACGAGATCATTTAGGGGTAAAACCACTTTTTTATACAGAAAGAAATGACAGTATTATTTTCGGCTCTGAAATAAAAGCATTATTAGCTCACCCATCTGTTCCTGCTGAAATTGATGCGGATGGCATAAATGAAATATTTGGATTAGGATTATTTCGAACTCCAGGATGTGGCGTCTTTAAACATATTCAAGAAGTACGTGCTGGACATTTTATATCTTTTACACGTGATAAAAAGGTAGTTAAGAAGTATTGGAATTTAGAAAGTAAGGTCCATAAAGAATCTATCGAAGACACATCTTCACATATTTTATCTATCTTACAAGATACAATAAAAAGACAATTAATTGCCGATGTTCCTCTTGTTTGTATGTTATCAGGCGGATTAGATTCTAGCGGTATTACTGCACTAGCGGGGAAAGAATTTGCAGCGGAAAATAAAACACTTCATACGTATTCCGTTGACTTTGTAAATAGCGCAAAAGATTTCGAGCTGACATTTGCTCGCACTGGTTTAGACGCTCCTTGGGTAAAACATGTTTCTGAACATGTAGGGACATCGCATCATGATATTATTGTGAATGCTGAAGAATTAGCAAATCACTTATTCGTTCCCCTCCGTGCAAAAGATTTACCAAGTGCTGGCGAAATGGAAACTTCACTATATTTACTATTTTGCGAAATGAAAAAAGATGCAACCGTAGCTTTATCTGGAGAATCTGCTGATGAAGTATTCGGGGGGTATCCTTGGTTTCATCAAGAAGAACTATTATATGTAGATAAGTTTCCGTGGTTAACAAACTGGAAAAACACATCTTCTCTATTATTAAGCGACATAACAACTCAATGTAATCCTGAGCATTATATTAATAAACGATTCCATGAAGCTGTTCTTGAAGTACCTACTCTTGAAGGAGAAAGTAAAAAATCCGCGAAACAACGCCAAATGTTTTATTTATTTTTAACGAGATTTCTCCCGTTCTTACTTGACCGTAAAGACCGTATGAGTATGGCTGTAGGGTTTGAAGTTCGTGTACCATTTTGCGATTTTAGATTAGTTGAATATTTATGGAACGTTCCTTTCAACATAAAAAGTATTGATAATATTGAAAAAGGTATTTTACGTAGAGCACTGAAACCTGCTTTACCTGATGATGTGCGAAATAGAAGAAAAAGCGCTTATCCTACTTCACAAGATCCACATTATTTACAAACAATCCGTAATTTAACACTTGATATGTGCAGCAATAAAAACAATCCTGTTTTCTCACTTATTAACCATTCCATATTACTTGCAATTGCTGATCAAAGTAATAAAGTGGTTAACAATTTTGAAGCAAGAAGTGCTATGGAGTATATGCTACAAGTAAATGAA
>NZ_JBFUIN010000179.1:0-6255 GCF_056401855.1 Bacillus sp. P4_D3 | reverse complement strand
GTCTTATAGTTTTAAGTACATTACTTCATAATGTTCATCTGTTTTAACCTTAATATCCAATTATTTCAGAAGAGATCCTCCACAATCTGGCCCGTTTGTTGCAAAAGAAAAGGAGGTGCCACAGCACCTCCCAAGAACGAATATGTGGCTTGAATTCCACAATGAATTTTACACACTATGAATAAATGACTTTTTTATTGGTTTATGAACATACACACACCGCTGATTATCGCTCTACTTCATAAGTAATCCCATACTTTTTCAGCTTCTTATATAAGTTAGCCCGGGACATTCCTAACTTTTTCGCAGCGATGCTTTTGTTTCCGTACGTGTCTTCGAGAGCTTGTATAATTCTAGTTTTCTCTAAGTTCTTTTTCTCATCAGTGAGTGAGCGCTCTGTATGATAGACAGATTTTTGCGAAGGCAATAGCTGCAAAATATTTGCCTCACGTATTTCTTTCCCGTCATGAAGGACAATTAATCTTTCTATTATATTGCGTAGTTCGCGAATATTACCCGGCCAAAAATATGTATGTAGCCTGTTCATTGCTTCTTGATGAACGAAAGGAGCGGGCTTGTTATATTTAAAAGAAAATTCCTTTAAGAAATGATGAGTTAAAAAGGAAATATCGTCTGTTCGCTCTCGCAGCGGCGGGATGTGCGCCGTAAAAACATTTAATCTATAAAACAAATCAGATCGAAACGTCCCGCTGAGCACCATGTCTTCTAAAATACGATTCGTTGCGGCGACAATTCTTACGTTTATTTTTTTCGGCGTTTGCCCACCAATTCGGTAAATTTCTTTTTCTTGTAAAGCGCGAAGTAGTTTTACTTGCATATCAAGCGGTAGTTCTCCCACTTCGTCTAAAAATAAAGTGCCGCCATTTGCTAATTCTAACTTTCCTGCCTTTCCGCCCTTAGCGGCTCCAGTATATGCTCCGGATTCATAACCAAATAACTCACTTTCAAATAGGGCGGCAGGAATAGCGCCGCAATTAATCGGGATAAAAGATTGCTTACTTCTCAGGCTTGCTTCATGAATGGCCTGGGCAAAGAGTTCCTTCCCAACGCCGCTTTCGCCTGTAATTAAAATCGTCGCATCTGTTTTCGCTACCTTTTTCATGTTGTGGATTATGTGCTGAAGTGTTGCGTTATTTCCTTTAATCGTGCTGAAGGGGTCATCTTGTTGATGTTGAATCAGTTGCTTTAATTGCTGTAATTCTTCAGAAGTAGAGGATAATTTTTCATTTAACTTAATCGTTGCAGTAATATCTCGTTCTACAGACATAGAGCCAATTAATTCATTGCTTTCGTCATAAATAGGAGTCGTACTAATTAAGACGTGCTTATCTGGCCGAGGAAGATGATAAATATCCCGGACCGGTTGCCCGCTCTTAAGAACTTTTAAATTCATAATATCTTCTTTTGAAAAAAACTCTTGCACATTTCTACCGATAATATCTTCTTTCTTAATGTCATACATTTTTTCTGCTGCCTCATTCCAGTACAACATAACGCCCTTCGTATTTACGATAGAAATCGCTTCTTCCACGTAAGAGAGGAGTGTATGTAACGTTGGAACTGCAAAGTTATCGAATTGTTTCATAACGTGGCCTCCAAAAGAATTTATCCCGTAATAATGAGTAGGGGATTTATAAAAAAGTAGACAGTGGTATACAGATTTGTTGCCAAAAGGATACACCTTTTTCAGAAAAATGTAAACAAATTAACGCTCTACACTTTGGCATGATAATTGCAATAAAAATAGTATCAATATATAGAGGAGAGATAGAAATGAAGATTAGTAAAATATACACAACAATTGATGCTCACGTAGCTGGGGAACCACTTCGAATTATTACGGGCGAAGTGCCAGTGATAAAGGGAGAAACGCAACTAGAAAGACGCGCGTACTGCATGGAACATTTGGATCATCTTCGTGAGATTCTTATGTATGAACCGAGGGGACATCACGGAATGTACGGTTGTATCATTACTCCGCCTGCAAGTCCTCACGCTGATTTTGGCGTATTATTTATGCACAATGAAGGCTGGAGTACGATGTGCGGTCATGGCATTATTGCTGTTATTACAGTTGGAATTGAAACAGGTATGTTTGAAGTGACAGGTGAAAAACAAAAATTCATTATTGATAGCCCTGCTGGGGAAGTTATTGCGTACGCAAAATATAACGGAAGCGAAGTTGAATCCGTATCATTTGAAAACGTTCCTTCGTTCGTATATAAGAAAGACGTTCCTATCAAAATAGATGACTATGAATTTCAAGTAGATATCGCGTTTGGCGGAGCATTTTATGCTGTAGTGGATAGTAAAGAATTTGGTTTGAAAGTCGATTTCAAAGACTTAGCTGCTATTCAAACGTGGGGCGGTAAAATTAAGCACTACATTGAGAGTCAAATGGAAGTAAAACATCCACTTGAAGAAGATTTAAAAGGAATATACGGCGTTATTTTCTCAGATGAACCGAAAGAAAAAGACGCTACTTTACGAAATGTCACGATCTTTGCTGATGGGCAAGTAGACCGTTCCCCTTGCGGCACAGGAACTTCCGCAAGAATCGCAACCCTTTTTGAAAAAGATGCCTTACAAAAAGGAGAGATTTTCATCCACGAATGCATTACTGACGGCAAATTTGAGGGAGAAGTATTGTCGGTAACAGAGGTAGACAAATATGAAGCAGTCGTTCCGAAAGTAACGGGAAATGCATTTATTACAGGATTCCATCAGTTTGTTGTAGATCCGAGGGATGATTTGAATCGGGGGTTTTTGTTAGCTTAATGTTTTCTTAAGGGAGGGACCTTTGGATGAAGTGGTGGCGAAAACAAAATTTACCTGTGAAAATTTTGATAGGGGCATTAATCGGTATTGTTTTAGGTATAGCATTTGGACCGAAAGTAGCTGTTTTAAAGCCGATTGGGGATATATTTATTCGCTTATTACAAATGATTATTGTTCCTTTAACTTTTTTAAGTATCGTCTCAGGTATCGCGCAGCTTGAAAATCCGAAAATGTTAAGGGCGATTGGCGGCAGAATTTTTATTTACTATGCAGTCACAGCGGTATTAGCGACAAGCATTGGCGTAGTGATCGCTTTTATTATCAACCCTGGTAAAGGAGTAGAAGGTCTTCTTGCGAATGGGCAGAACTTTAAAGAAGAGAAGTTTAGTTTTGTAGATAATATCGTGCAATGGTTTCCTTCTAACGTCATTCAAGCAGCTTCAGAAACGAGTATGCTTCAAATTATTATCTTTGCTATTTTTGTCGGGGTGGCACTTATTCTTCTTGGGGATCAAGCGAAAGGAATTCGTAAATTAGTGCATGAAGGATCAGGAGTCATGATTAAAATTGCAGAGCTCGTTATCGGATTTGCCCCATACGGAATTATGGCGTTAATTGCTCATGTAGTTGGCACATTTGGAGCTGACATGCTTACTGCGGTCGTTAGCTATGTAGTAGCTGATTATTTATCATTGCTACTCATTGTGTTCATTATGTACCCAATTGTACTGAAAGTTTTCGGGAAAATAAGCCCAATTCATTTCTACAAACAAGTGAGTCCAGCTATGCTCGTAGCTGCTAGTACGACATCAAGTAGCGCAACGCTTCCGGTAACGATGGAAGTAGCGCAAAAAAGACTTCGTATCCCTGAATCGGTAGCTGGTTTCACCATTCCACTTGGAGCTACTGTTAATATGAACGGACTATCAGCAGCGCTCGGTGTTTTAGCGGTCTTCGCATTAAACGTATATGGTATTCCGATTACATTTGGGCTTATTCTGCAAACTGTATTTTTAGGAATTGTCCTTGCAGCGGGCTGCGCTGGAGTAAAAGGTGCGGACGTTATTACCGCGACCATTTTACTTTCTACACTAGGGCTCCCGCTAACAATTATCCCGATCATTGCGGCGGTTTCTCCGCTCGTTGATATGGGCCACACAGTTGTAAATATTACGGGTGATTTAGTAGGAGCGCAGGTCGTGAATGAAAATATCACATCTAGTGAAGAAAAGAATTTAGAAAAGGGTGAACAAATATGCTAGTCATAAGCGCGAACGAACAAAAAAACTTAGTAAATATGAATGAAGTCATTGAATACGCGGCGCTTGCTTTAAAAGAATTTTCAGCAGAAAGAACGATTACACCAATTCGCGGCTCATTACCATTTGCGAACGAGCAAAATACCGCATTAATTATGCCTTCAGTAGCGGAAGGACTTGAAGCACTCGGCTTAAAAGTAGTAACAGTAGCTCCTCATAATAAAAAGATAGGAAAGAAAACGATAAACGGGATCGTTATGCTATCAGATTTTCAAACGGGAGAACCGCTCGCACTTTTAGAAGGTTCGTACTTAACGATGATCCGAACAGGCGCTTTATCAGGTGTAGCGACAAAACATTTAGCTCGTCATAACGCAAAAACTTTATGTATTATCGGAACCGGTGAACAGGCGAAAGGAATTGCAGAAGCAGTATTCGCGGTTAGAAATATCGAAAAAGTCATTTTATACAATCGAACGGAAGAAAAAGCGTATGCATTCGCGCAATATATACAGGAGACATTTAACAAACCAGCTTACGTCTATGCAAGTCCAAATGAAGCAATAAGCGAAGCAGACATCATCGTCACAACAACGAATGCATCCACACCAGTCTTCACAGAAACACTAAAAAAAGGCGTCCACATAAATGCCGTCGGTTCATTCAGACCGAGCATGCAAGAACTACCATCTCACGCCATCGCTAACGCAAACAAAGTAGTAGTTGAATCAAAAGAAGCAGCATTGGAAGAAACGGGTGACCTTCAAGTTCCTATAAAAGAAGGATTATTTGAAGCGAGCGACATCCACGCCGAACTTGGTCAAATTATAAGCGGGGAAAAAGCTGGTAGAGAGAACGATGAAGAGATTACTATTTTTAAATCAGTTGGTCTAGCAGTAGTAGATATTATCGTCGCGAAGTATTTGTATGAGAAAGCGGTGGAGCGTGGGATGGGTACTATGATTCAGTTGTGAGACTGCCTTTTGGTGGTCTTTTTTGCATAAAATCTTGTAAAGCAAGAAAAAGTAGAATATGTAATGATTAGAATTGAATATTAATATTCTAATATTCAACAGAAAGATAAAACGTTTAAAAGTTCAGAATAATATTTTATAATATATTTAGTAAAATTAACCAATGTATATTTTGCTCATTATGTATTAAAGGGGAAATGAAAATGGCTGGACAAATTCGTATGTCACCAGAGGAGCTTAAATTGAAAGCGGCTCGATATGGACAAGGTGCAAATCAAATTGAGGAYATTTTAMGTCAAYTACAAAACTTACAAAATGAATTAAGAGGAGAATGGGAAGGWCGTGCTTTYGAAGGTTTTGAYCAACAGTTCAATSAATTAAAGCCAAARGTACAAAACTTYGCACAGCTATTACAAGAAATTAATRTGCAGCTKAATAAAACTGCAGAGGCTGTTGCTTCTCATGATGAAGAATTATCACGTAATTTCGGTTTGAAATAAAAATTGTYWTACTCTATATAACAAGCATTTCAAATGAGCCATACAGCTTATATTGTATGGCTYATTTGATTGCATGCCYAGCGAGTGATATTGATARGGATATATAATGAGATTTCTTTRATRCRTTTGGAAAACKTATAGAAAGGRTTTGAAAGAATGGGACAATTTCAAAGTAATTTACAAAMAGCAACGCAAATTGCTACGAAAATGGGATCAGCCTCTGATAGGATTCAAAGTGCAACCAGTCGTTCTATAACAAAGGCGACGCGTACAACATTATCTGYTAATTTMAAAGCACAAGAAGCGAATCARCAAGTCTTAGATTTGACGAGACAATTTCTTGCTGCCTTTCAACAATCGATTGATAATATTCACTCGGTAGCTAACGAGTTTGAGAGAATGGATAATGAACTTCATAATACCTTTCGCTAATGTGACTATCTGATAAAAGTAAAAGGGTAGGGGGAAAAGATGAGTCAAGATATTGAAAAACAAATTAATCAATTGAATCAAAAACTACAAAGTGTATTCGAAGAACAGGATCGAAATCAATTTGCAATTCAAACCCAGGAACATGTGGAACGAGATTTTTATGAATGGAAAAATAGAAGTAATCGTTTATTTAATCGAATTTTAGAAACTTGGCATCGTGATAAAGAATTATCTTATTTTTTTATGAATATGCGTCAAGAAGCACAACACATTGAGCGAAAACTTACATTC
>NZ_JBFUIN010000178.1:0-6335 GCF_056401855.1 Bacillus sp. P4_D3 | reverse complement strand
TCACTAAACCGACCGTTCAGTCTAATAATAACAAATGAAAAACCTCTATCGCAAGAGGCTATATCCCTTATTTAAGAAAATGTATTTTCAAACCAAACTCAACTGAAATGTATTGCTCCAAATTCAAGCCCGGTTTTAACAAGAAATACACCTCCAGCAACTAATATGAATAATGCCACTTTCCCTTTGTTTTTTACTTTCGATTCCCTTCCCCTCATTACGTTTATAAAATTTAATCAAACGTTTGTTTAACTGTTTTTAAGCACATGTAAGCCAACTAATCAAACGTTTGTTTAAAAAGAAATACGCCCATATAAGGCGTATTCTCATCAATCCCCGCCACCACCGCAGCTACCTCCACTATCTCCGCCAAAAGATCCTCCGCAATCATGCGAGCCACCATCATGTGAACTATCACTATCAGATCCAGCAAAGAAAAATAATGGTGATGAGCTGTTAGACGTACTATGTGTATTACTCTTTTTAGTAAGATTTACTCTTCGTTTATTTGATCTAACTGATGCTGCAATCATCCAAATTAAAACACAAAATAGTAATGCCGCTATAACAAACCCCATATAAAAACCTCCCTTATTTTTCTAACAACTGAAGTACTCTCTCAATATTTTCAAGTGAAATAAAGCGCGATTCACGAAGAATTTCTTTCCCATTATAAAATAATAAAACTGTCGGCCCTGTAAGTACTGAATACCGCCCTGCAATCTCTTGCATGTCTTGTAGTAATATCTCTACTTTCTCTACGTGATCATAATTCTCTAATACGTAATTTACTTTCCTTAACATGACATCACAAACACCACAATTTTCCGTTTTAATAAACAGGAGTACTAATTGTTGTTCTTCAATATATGTCGCTAATTCTTCTATCGTTTCAAATTTACTCATCTTATCCCTCTTCACGTAATTTACGAAATACTTATCTTGATACATACGAAATGCTGAACTATCTTTAACCTTTCTCTTTTCCATTACCTGCTGAAAGCGCAGCGTTTTTACCGTTAACTCTTCTTGTAATTTTTTCTCTCTGCCTCATCATAACAGCAAGCGATTAAATCCTCTATTTTCAATATATCTTTTTGTATTTCCATTTCTAGTAGCATCCTTCCTGCATTTTTCAAGATTTTATAACTCATTCTTAATTCTGGAGGTACCATTGAAAAATCTTCTAATTGTAGTGGTTTTTCTTTTCCCGGAATACTATCAAGATCACCATTCCGTATTGCTTGACGAATTTTTTCCTCAGCAATGTTCAAAAACACATCCACACTATCCACTACTTTACATATTTTTACTATTATTTTACATGAAATTTCATCATCCTGCTACGTCATTCAAGATTGACTTCATACAATTTCCCCAAGTTTATCCTGCTATTTGTGGGCAGTAAAACTCCCAACTCAAAATTCAGCTGGAGCAAAGAAGTTAGGTGGGAGTCGGGCTGCCCGTAAACGCCCGATTGGTGAAGGCTAATAATCATTATGAAATTACTAATGCATAAAAAAATGGTGATATCCCTTCTCGTAAATCCATTACAATCGATGACGAAATCACAAGACCCCCCGCCAAACTTCTAATTTTTCGAAAAATCGAAAATGAATATTATAATAACCTATTATAATTATATTTAGTTTCTAACATGGAGTTTATGTGAAGTTCATCTGAATTTCACATGAATTCCCTTTAAGTTCTATTGTCTTCCCATACTAATCACATTATCCTTTACATATAGGAATCATTTCCATTCTATTTCAAACTATCTATATATACAAAGAAAGATAGTAGCCTATTAGGGAAAGGCATCTAGTATTATTATAAATATAACCAAAGAAAAAGCATTAGCTCATAAGAGCTAATGCCTTTTCTTGATTCATGCTGTTAAACGTTCCATTCTTCGATATTCCATATTTTCGTTATCCATGCTTCATAGAAAGATGGCTCATGTGAAACAATTAAAACCGTACCTTTATATTGTTTTAACGATTCCTGTAAAGCCGTCTTAGTCTCTGTATCCAAATGGTTAGTTGGTTCATCTAAAATTAAAACATTGCTTTTAGTTACGATAAGTTCGCATAATCGTACTTTTGTTTGTTCTCCTCCACTTAATAACTGAATAGGTTTTAATACATGTTCTTCTTTCAATCCGCACTTTGCTAATACTTGTCGGATTTCTTTTCTTGTCATGTCTGGTCTTCCTGCCCATACTCTCTCTAGTGCAGTTATTTCTGAGGAAAATTCCTCTTGTGCAAAATAAGCGGGTTTTACTCTTTCCCCAACAGAAACTGAACCGCTTAACGGTTTTATTTGTCCTAGTAATGTTTTTAACATTGTTGTTTTTCCAATCCCATTATGACCAATAATTGCAATCTTTTCCCCTTTTTTCACTTGAAAATCCAATTCTGGAAATAACGGTTCACCATAACCAATTTTTAGTTTCTCTACCTGTAATATACGACTCACTGGCTCAGTATAAACATTAAAATCAAAACGAGCACGAGATACATCGTTAACCTTTTCAACCTTTTGCATTTTCTCTAATACTTTTTCACGACTTTTCGCTTGTTTCGCTTTACGAATTTTATTTTTTTGAATAAAACTCTCTAAATGTGCAATTTCCTTTTGCTGTTTCGTATATGCTGCTTGTAATTGTTTCTTTTGCAGTTCATAATTACGCAGAAAACTCTTATAATCACCTACATAGCGATTAATTGCACGCCCCTCTAGATGATAAATAACATTCGTAATATTGTTCAAAAATATTTCATCATGCGAAATGATAATATAAGCTTTTTCATACATTCGTAAATATGATTGCAACCATTCTATATGTGCTGTATCTAAATAGTTAGTTGGCTCATCTAATAATAAAACATCCGCTTTTTCTAAAAGGAGTTTCCCAAGTAACAACTTTGTCCGCTGACCACCACTTAACTTTGAAACATCCTTTTCCAATCCTATTTCAAACAAGCCTAAGCCGGTTGCTACTTCCTCAATTTTTGTATGAATTTGATAAAAATTAGAATTCTCCAATATAGTTTGTAACTCTCCATACCTTACTAACAATTTTCCTACTTCTCCTGCTCCAGCCATCTCTTCTGTAAGTTTTAACATGTCACGTTCCAACTCATACAGGTTAGAAAACGCACTTTGCAAGTATTCTTCAATTGTTATGCCTTCTTGTAAATCTATATGCTGTTGTAAAAAGCCAATCTTCACATGTGGAAACCATTCAATGTTTCCCTCATCATGTATAAGTTCTCCTGTTAATAAGCGTAATAATGTGGATTTTCCAATTCCATTTTTCCCTACTAGCCCAACATGTTCGCCCTTTAATAATCGAAAGCACGCATTATATAAAATGGTTTTCTCACCATATGAATGACTTACATTTTCTACTKTTAATATACTCATTTTTTCTCTCCTTTTCTTATGATCCATAAGCTAAATAGAGAGAACAACAGTATAAAGCCTTATTTAGTTATACATATAAAAATGGGTAAGGTGAATACACCTTACCCATTACATATTATCGTAAGAAAGGATTAAGGTTCTTTACCTGCTGTCTTCAATTTAGCTTAATCTTTAAAAATGGGCAGACTTCTCCCGTATCAAGCTAAAACCATTTGAAGAACAGTTGATAAAGTCATTTTATCCTTTCACTCCTTTAACATTTGTTATATTAAGAGTATAAACCACTCTGTTATATTCTATTCTCTACTTTTTCTTTTGTTCCTTCTTCCAATTTATCTGATGTTAATGAATCCACTATTTCCCCTATAGATTTCATCTTTTTCCTCCTATATAAAAAAGCCTCTTAACAGCAATTATACCAAAAACTGTTAAAAGACTTTCTCTATTTTTTCATATAAGGAGCTAATACTCTTAAAATTTCTTCCTTATCCTTCTTTAACTCAAGAGATGTTAACATATCCATCGTTCGCGGCCTAAGTAATTTCACTTGTACCTCTCCAACAATCGATGCCGGTCTTTGAGATAAAATAAATACGCGATCAGAAAGCAAAATTGCTTCATCTAAGTCATGTGTAACCATAACAATTGTCTGCTTTTCTTGATGCCAAGAATTTAAGAGCCAACTATGTACTTCCATTTTTGTAAATGCATCTAATTTTCCAAAAGGCTCATCAAGTAGCATAATTGGCTTTTCACATAAATATGTGCGAAGGAAACTAATTCTTTGACGCATTCCACCTGATAACTCATCTGGATAATGGTCTGCATATTCATCTAGTTCAAACTGTTTTAATGCTTCCATTCCTTCTGTCAGCCTTTGTTTTTTAGGCTTTCCTTCGATTTCCAATGGAAGAACAATATTTTGTAAAGCGGATCGCCACGGTAGTAATAAATCTTGTTGCGGCATATAACTAACAACATCTTGTTTTTTTACATACTCCTCGTTATAAAACACTTCTCCACTCGTTGGCTCTTCAACGCTCGCAATCATATTTAACAATGTGCTTTTCCCACAACCACTCGGACCTACAAAAGAGACAAACTCTCCCTCTTGTATAGAAGCACTAATATTTTCTAATACATTCTTTCCATCGAAAGCTTTTACAATATCTTTTATTTGTAATCCACTCATTTTTCACTTGGAAGGAATTCATTTGTAAAGGCATCTTTTACATCAATTTTCTTTTTAATAACTTTGTTGTCATATAAGAAATTCATGTAATTTGTCCAAATCTCTTCCTTCTGTACTCCCCACGCTTTTGCATCATCTTGATACTTTGTACTTAACCACTTTTGGCTCTCTTGTACTAATTCTTTATTCACATCTGGAACAGCTTTAATTAAAATATCCGCCGCTTCTTTCGGTTCTTTAATTGCAAAATCATAACCTTCTGTCGTTGCAGTCATGAACTTTTTCACAAAATCTTTATCTTGCTTCGTATGTTTTTCACTTGTAATAATAACAGGACTATAGAAATCGAGCGCTGGATCTAAGTCTTTCACCATAATTGCATTTAACTCTTTTCCTTGACGCTTCGCTTCAATTCCATCCCATCCGTAATAAATCCATTCAAAGTCTGCATCGCGGCCAATTGATTTGAAGAAGTCTGTTTGTCCAAGAATAATTTTTTCGACTTTATTAAAATCAGCTTGATGTTTATCCATAATTGTCTTTAACGTCGCCTCTTCCGCTGGTCCTCCCCAGCCGCCGTAACGTTTACCTTCAAAATCTTTTGGTGACATCATATTATCTTTTTTAAGTGATGCAAAAGCTGAAGTATTATGCTGAATAATCGCTCCTACAGATACAACAGGAATACCTTCAACACGAGCTAACGTTACATTTTCTTGTGCACTTATTGCAAAATCAGCTTTTCCTGAAGCTATCATTTGTTCCGCTGTAACATTATCACCTGGTTGAATAATTTCTACATCTAATCCTTGTTTTTTATAATAATCTTTCGTCTTCGCTACGTATAAACCAGTATGGTTTGTATTCGGGAACCAATCTAAAACGACTTTCACTTTCTTTTCTTTGCTTGTATCCTCTTCTTTCTTCGCCGTATTACATCCGGCAACACCAACTGCTAGTAATGCAGCTAACATAATTTTTAAACCTTTTTTCATTTTCTGCCGCCCTTTCTGTATATCCATGGTGCTGTTATTCTTGCCATAAATTCAACAATAAAGTACAGGAATAATGTCACCATGACGATAATCGCTGCAACACCAAATACTCGAGCTGTTAAAAAGGATTTTGTCGCTCTTGTGAGCATAACCCCTAATCCTTCACTCGCTCCAAGCCATTCCCCAATAATCGCTCCCATCACACTATATGTAACAGCAATTTTTAAACCTGAGAAAAAGTACGGGAGCACTGCTGGAAATTTTACTTTCTGATAAATTTGCCACTTTGTCGCCTTCATCGTTTGTAACAACTTCAGCATATTTTTATCTACCGTTTGGAACCCTTCTAAAATACTAAGCGCAATTGGGAAGAAACAAACAAGAATAACAACCATTACTTTTGGCAACATTCCGTATCCAAACCAAATAATAAATAATGGTGCAAGCACAACGATTGGAATTGTTTGCGAAATAACGAGCAACGGATTCATTAAAATCCGAAATAAAGGGATGACATCCATAATGATAGCAATACTCGTCCCAAGTAAAATTGCAAAAAACAACCCAATTATTACTTCCTGTAACGTTTGCACTGTATTCGGTAATAGTAAATCTTTCATTCCAATTAACTCTTGCACAATTGCAGACGGCTTCGGTAAAATCCACGGCTCAATTTTAAATAATGAAACAGATCCTTCCCATATAGCAATGAGAAGGAT
>NZ_JBFUIN010000177.1:0-6363 GCF_056401855.1 Bacillus sp. P4_D3 | reverse complement strand
GATTTCGCAGACATTGTATTAGTTGGTGATACATTTGATAGTTCTTTCCAAGAGGCGCAGCGCTATTGTGTAGAAAATAGGATGACATTTGTACATCCGTTTGATGATCCGTATGTCGTTGCTGGTCAAGGAACAGTCGCTGTTGAAATTATGCATGATATGGAGAAACCAGTTGATTATATATTTACAGCAATTGGCGGTGGTGGATTAGCATCTGGTATTGGTACATATGTAAAGGGGGTTAGTCCTACTACAAAGGTAATCGGTGTAGAACCGATGGGAGCTGCATCTATGAAAGAAGCTTTTCTTCAAAATGAAAATGTTGCATTAGAAAAGATTGATAGTTTTGTTGATGGAGCAGCTGTTAAGAAGGTAGGAAAGTTAACTTTTGAAACATGTAAAGATGTAATTGATGACATAGTTTTAGTACCAGAGGGAAAGGTTTGTACGACGATTTTAGAACTGTATAAGAAAAATGCAATTGTAGCAGAGCCAGCTGGTGCGCTTTCTATTGCGGCACTTGATCTATACAGAGATGAAATAAAGGGAAAAACAGTTGTATGCACGTTAAGTGGTGGAAATAATGATATTGATAGAATGCAAGAAATGAAAGAACGATCCCTTATTCATGAAGGATTAAAGCACTATTTCATTATTGAATTTCCGCAACGTTCAGGAGCACTACGAGAGTTTCTTGATAAAGGATTAGGACCGGAAGATGATATTACTCGCTTTGAGTATATTAAGAAACATAATAAAGAAAATGGTCCAGCTTTAGTGGGGGTAGAATTAAAGCATAAGGAAGACTATGAAGCTTTAATTACTCGTTTTCAAGAAAATAACATTCAATTCGTGGAGCTTAATAAAAATCCTGTGCTGTTTGATTTACTTATTTAATAAAAGAAAAGAGTTAACATACAATTCTACTTGAAATAAAAAAGATAGATACAGGAGGGAAATCCTGCTTGTTCTATCTTTTTTATTCTTTGAAAGTTAAACGAAATACGCTCCATATTCAAGAAGGATAAAGCTAGTTAACCAAAAAAGTATTGCAATACGAATGATTACATACATTGTAAATTCAAAGGGAGTAAGTTTTCTCTCTCGCTTTATTTTTCTTAGAAGTCTAACAGAAAAAAATGAACATAAAAGCAGGATCGCTATAGATATTTTATACACGTTTTCTAACAGACTTATATTTTCTAATAAGTTTTTCAGCATATTCATCACCTATCCCGTAATGTATGTTACAGAGAAATGAATTTCGTGCTGTTTAGTTGCGTTTGTTTATTATTTTCCCAGTATCATCAATTTCTACATCAGTTGAAACCGTTTGTAAATATTGCAGTGCTTTTTTCTTTTCCTCTTCATTTACAGGAGAAACTTGGTTGTTGCGAATGATGTAAGGATTGAATGACATTTGGACATCCTTACCTTTAAAGGTTAAAGTTAATACGCCTGTTTCGGCACTCTTTCCATTTACATAATTCGGGAATAAAAAGTTTCCTAACGAGTATGCGATAGGAACTTTATTGTAATACTCAAATCCTTGTAACCAATGCGGGTGACTTCCAACGATTGCATCAGCACCCGCCTCTACCATTTTCGGAACATATTGTTTCTGGTATTCTATTGGACGATTAGATTTTTCGACGCCCCAATGCATATAGACGATTACATAATCAGCATCTTTCTTTTGCTCTTGAATCGTTTTTGTTACAAGATCTAGGTCATATCCGTTTGCAACGCCAGGTTTATTGTCACCAGCTACCCAATTAAAGTTAGGCATAAAGCGTACAAAGGWAAGAAATTTAAACTTTTTTCCTTTTACAGTTAGTTCACGAGCAGTATAAGCATCTTCAGCATTTTTTCCGGCTCCAGTGTAAGGTAGTTTTAATTTTTCGACGTGAGAAATGGTGTCTAGTAGTCCATCTTGCCCATAATCAAGCGTATGGTTATTGCCAATGTTCACGATGTCATATCCGGTGTTTTTAATGGCTTGTAGTGTGGATGGATCACTTTTAATCCAAAATTGTTGCCCAGGTACTCTTTTTTCTCTCGTTGTAAATGCTGACTCTAAATTAACAAAAGAAATATCAGCTTTCGTTATTTCTTCTTTTACGTGTTGGAATGGATAATCAGCCCCACTTTTTTCGATTACGGGACGTAATTGCCAATCGAACATTGTATCACCAGAGAAGGTGAGTGTGATTTCAGGGTCTTCGGTTTTCTTTTCGCTTTTTGAAGCTGTTTTACTAGATTTGTTTTGCACATCAGGTTTGTCTTTCGCTTTTGAAATAAAAGAGTAGTTGATTAATAAAACAATTGGTGTAATGAAAAAGGCTATTAACAGAAATCGTTTTAGTAAAGTTTTCATAAATACCTTCCCTTTTGAGTTTATCCCGCAATTAGATTAATAATGAATCTACTAAAGGCAATCGGTCTTTGTATAGTTACAAAAAAATAGCGGGTTATGTAGTGAAAAACGTTTGTTAATATTCACAATATTACGTTAACATATAGGTAACCTGTAAATCAATGTATAAACCAAAATATAGAAATAAAGAATTCGAAGGGTGAAGAATGAGAAATGGTTATATTAGGAGCAGTTGTAAATGGGATTTGTATTATATTTGGTACTTTACTTGGTAAATTATTTAGTGCGATTCCAGAAAGTATGAAGGGAACAATTATGCATGCAATTGGTTTAGCGGTTACTGTACTTGGACTTCAAATGGCATTAAAAAGTGAAAATTTTCTTGTTGTCATACTAAGTTTAGTTATTGGTACGGTAATCGGAGAATGGCTACAATTAGAAGAAAGGTTAAAACTGTTAGGGGATTGGCTAGAAAATAAAGTTGGATCGAAAGGGAAAGGGAGCATATCAGAAGGCTTTGTAACAGCCACGCTTATTTTTGCAATCGGAGCGATGGGGATACTTGGTGCATTGGACAGTGGGATTCGCGGAAATCATGATATTTTATTTACAAAGGCGATTATCGATGGATTCATTTCTATTATATTAACGACAACTCTAGGAATTGGAGTGGTATTTTCAGCAATTCCAGTGATTTTATATGAGGGAGGTATTGCAGTTTTTGCAACACAAATTAATAGTTTTGTACCAGAGAAATTAATGAATCAATTTATAGTTGAAATGACAGCAACTGGTGGTATTATGATTTTTGCAATTTGATTAAACTTACTTGGATTCATTAAAATTAAAGTAGCAAATTTACTTCAAGGGATATTAGTAGTTGGGATAATTGTTTCAATTATATATATTTACGGCTTGATATCAAGTTATTAGGGGGAAGTGATGTATATGGAGGAATTTCAATTTACAAAACGTGCACATAAAATATTGGAGATTGCAACGCGAGAGGTTGAGTGTAATAAAGGTATTATTCATCCTATGCATCTATTTATAGGAGCTTGTAAGGAAGGTAATGGAGTTTGCGCGGAGTTACATATGTATTTATTTCACACGGTGGGTATGGATTTTTTAGCAAAGGTATCGCTGCTCCAACAATATTATGCAAATGAAATAGAATACATAAATGTTGGGGAGTTTAAAGTTTCAAATAAGACGATAGAAGTTTTACAAGTAGCAAAGAAACGGATGGACCGTTTTCAGCAAGTATTAATAAATGAAGGGCATGTTTTATATGCACTGTTTCAAGTTGATACAGTTATTGAAAAGGTTATAAGTAAAAACGTGCAAAAAGAGCTGTTGAGTATTACATCTGAGTCAAGAGACTTAACCGTTGATTTAAAAAGATTTAATCCTATTTATAATAATTTTAATGTTAGAAGAGCTGTCTTTTCTGATTTTGAAAAGTTGGCACGTTTTGTTAAGGATGAATTTGGTGAACGTTGGTTAAAATCTTTAGATTATGGATTTCGGACATATAAAGAGGAGTTACCTATTTTTATTGCTGAGCAGGAAGGAGCAATCATTGGTTTCGCTTGTTACGATGTTGTGAGAGGAAAAAAAGGGTTGTTTGGCCCGATGGGTACAGCGAAACATAATCGTGTGAACGGTGTTGGGAAGACGTTATTGAATCATTGTTTATATAACATGAAGAAAAGCGGATATGAGTATGCAATTATAGGACAAGCAGGTCCGATTGAGTTTTATGAGAGGTGCTGTAATGCACGTTTAATACCCATAGGAGATAATTAACTCTATCCCTTTGCAAAGAATGCAAAGGGATAGAGTTTTATTATGTATAAATCAAATTACTAAACTTTTTCCAGGAAACGGTGTAGAATGGGTATCTAATGAAAGAAGGTGTGAAAATGGCCAGCTGGAAACGAAATTTAATGATTTGTTGGCTAGGTTGTTTTACCACTGCAGCCGGTATGAGTTTAGTAATTCCTTTTTTATCTTTTTATATTGAGGAATTAGGGGTGACCGGCACTTCTAGTATTGCACAGTGGTCGGGACTTGCATTTGGTGTAACATTTTTAATGGGTGCGATTGTATCACCGATATGGGGAAAGCTGGGTGATATACATGGACGGAAATTGATGCTTATACGTGCTAGCCTTGGTATGGCGATAATTATGACGCTTATGGGGTTTGTGACAGATGTGTATCAATTAGTCGCACTTCGGTTTTTAATGGGATCGGTATCAGGTTTCCTTTCTACAGCGATGACACTTATTGCTGCAGAAACTCCGCAAGAACATTCAGGTTGGGCAATTTCTACAATCTCAACTGGAGGCGTGAGCGGTTCGTTACTTGGGCCGATACTCGGAGGTTATTTGTCAGAGTTAATCGGAATGCGCCATGTTTTTCTAGTTACAGGAGCTTTCTTATTCCTGTCCTTTCTTATCGTCTTTTTCTTCTTACATGAGGAGAAACATTCTGCTAAAGAAAAAAAGGCACAGCCGAAAAAAGTATGGACGATGGTCCCTGCAAAACATTTAATAATAAGTTTATTTGTAGCAACGTTTATTATTCAGCTTGCAAATATGTCGATTCAACCTATTATTACGTTGTATGTAAAGCATTTGGCAGGACCAGGAACAGATCATATTGAAATGCTTGCAGGTGCAGTCATGTCTGCGACAGGATTAGCAGTTATTTTAGCAGCTCCTAAGCTAGGAAGATTATCAGATCATATTGGACCTCAAAAAACGTTAGTTGTAGCGTTGTTTGCTGCAGGAATTATTTTTATTCCGCAAGCATTTGTAACCTCAGCTTGGCAACTATTAATTCTTCGCTTTTTATTAGGTATTGCACAAGCAGGACTATTACCTTCCGTACAAACTCTACTAAAACAACATACGCCAACCCATGTAACGGGACGAATATTTGGATATAATCAATCATTTCAGTTTTTAGGAAATATGATTGGGCCAGTACTTGGTGGACAAATTGCAGCTCATGCAGGCTTCCAATATGTTTTCTTCTCTACATCATCACTATTATTTATTGCGTGCATTTGGGTTTATTTTCATAGTAAGAACGAAGAGGTATCAGAGAAACGACATTTGGAAGTTAGTTAACTATGTGAATGAAAAACAGAAAAAGGATGAAGCAATATTGCTTCATCCTTTTTCATTAAAATTGAAGGCAAAGATAACTTAATGTACCAAGCTCGTAGCTACGGTGAATGACCGTACCGTCGTTCTCACCACTACCCATCGCGATAAATAGAGGAACAAAATGTTCCGCTCTTGGTACAGCTAATTGTGCATGAGGAGCATTTTTTTCCCAGTTAAACAATGCATCTTTATCGCTAGTATGCATATGATTTATAATCCAATCATCAAATTCAATCGCCCATTGTTCCGGAGTTGTTTCATTCCATTTTAATGCTCGTAAATTATGAACAGTAACTCCGCTGCCGATTACTAAAATATCTTCTTGTCCAAGTCCTTTTAGTGCTTCTCCAATTTCAAATTGTTCTTTTGCAGGAAGGAATGGATTTACTGATATTTGTACGACAGGAATATTGGCTTCTGGGTACATACGATGCAGGAGTGTCCATGAACCATGATCTAAACCTCTCGTCATATTATGATGGACTGGAATGCCTTTGTTTTTAAATTTTGTTTCTAGCATAGACGCAATGCTAGAAGAGCCTTTCGCATGATATTTGATTTCGTATAACTCAGGAGGAAAACCTCCAAAGTCATAAATTGTTTCATATACTTCATCTGAAGAGGAGATCGTTAATACTTCACTTTCCCAGTGAGCGGTAAAAATAACAATAGCTTTCGGTTTATATGTTTCTCCAAGTGTCTTTAAAAAGCGTGTATAGTCTGTATCTTGAATAGCAAGCATAGGTGATCCATGTGCTAAAAATAGTGAGGGCATCATGATTAAAACCTCCTAAAAATATATTAATT
>NZ_JBFUIN010000176.1:0-6402 GCF_056401855.1 Bacillus sp. P4_D3 | reverse complement strand
CATAAAGGGATTTCAGGTATGGTGAACGGAGTATTGCGTTCAATTCAGCGAGAGGGTGTATCTTCGTTAGAAGAAATCGAAAATCCAGTAGAACGTCTTGCAATTGCAACGAGTCACCCAATGTGGCTTGTACAAGAATGGGCATCCGAATATGGTTTAGAGACAGCAGAGAAAATGTGTGAAATAAATATGTTGCCACCTGTACCAACAGCACGTGTAAATGTTGATAAAGTAACGGTAGAAGAAGCGGTTGCGTTATTAGCTGATGAGGGTATAGAAGCAAAACGTGGCGAATTGTCAGAGGATGCAATTCAAATTGAAAGAGGAAATGTCGCACATACAGAAGCGTTCAAAAAAGGTTTCCTTTCTATTCAAGATGAAAGCTCAATGCTTGTAGCACGTGCTTTAGAACCGAATAAAGGAGATGCAGTTCTAGATAGTTGTGCTGCTCCTGGCGGAAAAACAACTCATATTGCAGAGCGTTTGGACGGAACTGGTAAGGTAATGTCGCTTGATTTACACGCACATAAAGTACGTTTAATTGAACAACAGGCGAAGAGACTTGGTTTAGAAAATGTAGAAACGATGGCTTTAGATGCTAGAAAAGTTCAAGATCATTTTGCAAATGAATCTTTTGACAAAATATTAGTAGATGCACCATGTTCTGGATTTGGTGTTATTAGACGTAAACCTGATATTAAGTTAGGTAAAGATAAGGGCGATAGTGAAAGGTTATCAACGATTCAACTTGCGATACTAGAAAAAATAGCACCATTGTTAAAACAAGGTGGTCGCCTTGTTTATAGTACGTGCACAATTGAAAAAATAGAAAATGAACAAGTAATAAAGCAATTTTTACAAGAGCATCCTGAATTTGAATGGGATACTACGATAAAAGATCGTATGCCAGAAAAGTTAAATCCGTATATTGATGAAGGTCAAGTACGAATTTTACCGCATTATTTTGCAACAGATGGCTTTTATATTGCTTGTTTAAGAAAGAAGGTGTAGCATCATGGAAACGACTGTAAAAAAACAAAAGAAGAATCTAGAGACAAAGAAACCATCAATTTATTCTTTACAACTTCATGAAATGCAAGATTGGTTAAAGGAACAAGGAGAACCTAAGTTCCGTGCAGGACAAATTTTTGATTGGCTATATAAAAAACGTGTAAAAAATTATGAGGATATGTCAAACCTTGCTAAAGGATTGCGCGATAAATTGTCGAATTCCTTTGATATTACTACTTTAAACACTTTAGTAAAACAAACGTCTTCGGATGGAACGATTAAATTCCTATTCCAGTTATATGATGGGTACTCTATTGAAACTGTACTAATGCGACATGAGTATGGAAATTCCATTTGTGTAACAACACAGGTGGGTTGCCGCATTGGCTGTACGTTCTGTGCATCTACACTTGGTGGGTTAAAACGAAACTTAGAGGCTGGAGAAATTGTAGCGCAAGTAGTAGAAGTTCAGCGTGCGCTTGATGAAACAGAAGAACGTGTAAGTTCTCTTGTTGTTATGGGAATTGGAGAACCGTTTGATAATTATGATAATTTGATGTCATTCTTACGCATTGTAAATCATGAAAAAGGAATTCATATTGGTGCAAGACATATGACAGTTTCAACAAGTGGAATTGTTCCAAAAATTTATAAGTTCGCTGAAGAAGATATGCAAATCAATTTTGCGATTTCATTGCATGCTGCAAATACAGAGATACGTTCAAAATTAATGCCGATTAACCGTGCTTATAAGCTACCTGATTTAATGGAAGCTGTTAAATACTATGTAAATAGAACAGGGCGTCGTATTACATTTGAATATGGCTTATTTGGAGGAGAAAATGACCAAGTTGAGCACGCTGAAGAACTTGCTGCGCTCTTAAAAGGTGTAAAATGTCATGTAAACTTAATTCCGGTAAACTACGTGCCAGAACGTGATTATGTACGTACGCCACGAGAGCAAATTTTCTTATTTGAAAAGACGTTAAAAGATCGTGGAGTGAATGTAACAATTCGCCGTGAACAAGGTCATGATATTGATGCAGCCTGCGGTCAGTTGCGTGCAAAGGAGCGCAAAGAAGAGACGAGGTGACGAGATGAAAGCCGTGTTTCTATCGGATAAAGGGAAAGTTCGTCAACATAATGAAGATAGTGCAGGAGTTTTTCGCAATTTAGATGGAAATATTTTAGCGGTAGTAGCAGATGGAATGGGAGGTCATCGAGCTGGCGATGTAGCTAGCTCGATGGCTATTCAATTATTCCATGATTATTGGAAGCAAACGCATAATATGAATGAGCCTAAAAAGGTAGAAAAGTGGTTACATACTAACGTTGGAATTATTAATGAGCGCATATATGCTTACTCTCAGCAGCATGTAGAATGTAATGGCATGGGAACAACGGTTATCGTGGCGATTTGTACACCTAGCTTTGTAACAATAGGTCATATAGGAGATAGTCGTTGTTATATGGTATCAGAGGGAGAAACATCGCTTGTAACGGAAGATCACTCACTTGTAAATGAACTTGTTAGGCACGGTGAAATTTCAAAAGAAGATGCAGAATATCACCCGAAAAAGAATGTTCTGTTAAGAGCGTTAGGAACAGAAGAAAAAGTCGGACTAGATGTTAAAACATTGGTGCTCGAAGAAGACGATCAATTGCTTCTTTGCTCTGATGGATTGTCTAACAAAGTCCCTATGGCTGATATGCAACAAATTTTACAATTGAATGAACAGCTCGAGGCGAAGGGAGAGCATCTCATTCAATTAGCAAATGATCGTGGTGGAGAAGATAATATCACCCTCGTTATTATTGATTATGCGGATTCGACAAACGAAAGTAGGTGAAGTGCAACGTGCTGATTGGAAAACGCTTAAATGACCGTTATAAGCTGCTGAAAATGATTGGCGGTGGAGGAATGGCCAATGTATATTTAGCTCATGATGATATACTTGGCCGAGATGTAGCGGTAAAAATATTAAGACTCGACTATTCAAATAATGAAGAGTTTATTAAACGTTTCCATCGAGAAGCGCAATCTGTTACAACGTTGTCGCATCCAAATATTGTGAATATGTATGATGTTGGGGAAGAGGATGGTATATATTATCTTGTAATGGAATATGTACCTGGACGAACATTGAAGCAATACATAATCGATCGAGGGATGTTACCGATAGGAGAAGCTCTTGATATAATGGAGCAGTTAACGTCCGCTATGGCACACGCCCATCATTTTGAGATTGTACATCGCGATATTAAACCGCACAATATTTTGATTCGAGATGACGGAGTGATAAAAGTAACAGACTTTGGAATTGCGACAGCTACAAGTGCAGCAACGATTACACATACAAATTCGGTGCTCGGTTCGGTGCATTATTTATCACCAGAACAAGCGCGCGGCGGTATAGCGAATAAACAATCAGATATTTATTCACTTGGGATTGTTATGTTTGAATTGTTAACAGGAAGACAACCGTTTTCTGGTGAATCTGCTGTTGCAATTGCGTTAAAACATTTACAAAATGAAATGCCATCTCCAAAAAGATGGAATGAAAATATTCCACAAAGTGTTGAAAATATTATATTAAAGGCGACTGCGAAAGATCCATTTCATCGATATCAATCTGCTAACGCGATGAAACGAGATATTGAAACAGCACTATACCCAGAACGAATAAATGAACAACCATTTTACATACCAGAAGATATGGAAGCAACGAAAGCGATTCCAATTATTCAACAAGAACAACTATTTCAAAATGTAAGTGATGAAACGATTGTATTAAAAGGAAGTAAAGTGGATGAACAAGTAAGAAAAGAAGAGACCGAATCAGGTAAGAAGAAAAAACGAAGTAATAAATGGCTGAAAGTTTTAATTACAACATTTTTATTTTTAGCAATAGGGATAACCTTAGCACTTACTGTTATTCCAGGCTTCTTTATTCCGAAAGATGTGAAGGTTCCTGATGTGGCTGGTATGAAATATACGACAGCTGTAAATACATTAGTTGAAAAAGGGTTTGAAGTTACTGAACCTAATCTTGTATATACAGATGATGTTGAAGCCGGAAAAGTGATAAAAACAGATCCTATAGCAGGAAGAGTAGTAAAAGAAAACTCTAAAATTACTATCTATCAATCAGGTGGAAAAAAGAAAAGTAAGATGCGTGATTTGACAGGAAAAGATTTCGAGAGTATAAGAGCTGAGTTAGAAGAAAAATATAAACAAGTTACAATAAATTATATTGAAAATGATAAGCCGAAAGGTGAAATTGTAGAGCAAATACCAACGCCTGATCAAATGGTTATAGAGGCGGAACAAGAGCTGAAAGTTTGGGTAAGTAAAGGACCTTATCAAATAAGACCAGGTGATTTTTCAGGATGGACTGAAAATAGTGTAAAAGGTTATTTAAATGAAAGAAAGCTCGTTTCTGATATAAAAAGAGAGTATTCAGATACGGTTGATAAAGACCTTGTTATTTCACAGTTACCAAAGCCTGGGACACCTTTAAAAGAAGGAGATAAAGTATCGATTGTTATCTCCGATGGTCCGAAGCCTAAAGTGACGAAAACGGTAAAAGTGGATAACATTTCTATCCCATATGAAGCTTCTGCAACAGGTGATAAAAAGCCGCAAACAATAGAAATTTATAAAGAAGATATGCAGCAAAAAATGGATAAACCAGTTGAAACGAGAACAATTACTGAGTCAGCGATTATTTCTTTAGAATTTGTAATTCAAGAAGGTGCAAAGGGACACTATAAGATTGTCCGAGATGGAGTAACGATTATGGACAAAGAAGTACCATATCCAGCTCAATAATAGTGAATTCCATCGTCCTTATATAGAAGATGGAATTCACTACTCTTGCCTGTTATGCTGTCTACATCGTGGACTGTATAACAGGCAAAAATATATGATTCAAAAAGCTGTAAAAGTGATACTGTTGTAAATAATATTTCAAATTTGATGGTAGATTAAATATATGAACCTGGATATATATTTGGTGGGTTTTGAAATAATTGTTTAAAGAACTCTAGTCTATTCATATTTAATTGCAGTTTCATTTTATACAAAATAAAGGAGAATTATATGCCAGAAGGAAAAATTGTAAAAGCTCTAAGTGGGTTTTATTATGTGCAGAATGAGGAAGGGATTACACAATGTCGCGGGCGTGGTGTATTTAGAAAGAATAAAATTACACCACTTGTAGGAGACCAAGTTGTTTTTCAAGCGGATAATCCGAATGAAGGTTATGTGTTAGAAGTATTTGATCGAAAAAATGAACTTGTTAGACCTCCTATTGCTAATGTTGATCAAGCTATTCTTGTTTTCTCTGCAGTAGAACCAGATTTTAATCCAGGACTGTTAGATCGATTTTTAGTATTGATTGAATATCATAACATTAAACCGATTATTTGTATTAGTAAGATGGATTTAGTAGATGAAAAAATGAGAGAAACTGTTGAATCTTATGCAAATGATTATCGTGAAATGGGTTATGATGTGTTGTTTACTTCTATAAATACATCGGAAAGTATTGATATTCTGAAACCATTCTTAGAAGGTTGTATTTCCGTCGTTGCAGGCCAATCTGGTGTTGGGAAATCTTCAATGCTAAATGTATTACGTCCAGATTTAGAATTGAAAACTAATGATATTTCTTCACATTTAGGACGTGGAAAGCATACGACAAGACACGTGGAATTAATTACAGTTGGAAGCGGACTTGTTGCGGATACACCTGGTTTTAGTTCGCTTGATTTCATAGATATAGAGGTAGAAGATCTTACGTATTGTTTTCCAGAGTTGAAAGAAGCGAGCCAATACTGTAAATTTAGAGGGTGTACACACCTTGCTGAACCGAAATGCGCGGTGAAAGCTGCGATTGAAGAAGGAAAGATTACCGAATATCGTTATAAGAATTACAAACAATTCGTAGAAGAAATTAGAGAGAGAAAGCCGAGGTATTAGTCATGATTAAAATTGCACCATCGATTTTATCAGCAGATTTTTCAAGATTAGGGGAAGAGATTAAAGATGTAGAAAAAGGTGGAGCTGACTACATTCACATCGATGTAATGGATGGACATTTCGTACCAAATATTACGATTGGACCATTAATTGTAGAAGCAATCCGTCCGATTACATCATTACCGTTAGATGTACATTTAATGATTGAAAATCCTGATAACTATATCCCAACTTTCGCAAAAGCAGGAGCTGATATTATTACTGTCCATGTAGAAGCTTGTCCACATCTACATCGTACAATTCAGTTAATTAAATCTCATGACATTAAAGCGGGAGTTGTATTAAATCCACATACTCCAGTTTCAACGATTGAGCATGTATTAGAAGATATAGACATGGTATTACTT
>NZ_JBFUIN010000175.1:0-6426 GCF_056401855.1 Bacillus sp. P4_D3 | reverse complement strand
GGATTAAGGCAAAATTAAAAATGAGCCCGGTACAATACCGGACTCATTTGGATCAAGTAGCCTAATGAAATAACCGTGTCTAACTTTTAGGGGTCACTTCACTTTCGCACAGCTCTTTTTCTTTATTTTAATGATCTAATTCAATGAGTAAATCTCCCGTTTGAATTGCATCCCCATCATTTACATATACTTTTTTCACTTTACCACTGAATGGCGCTTGAACCGTCGTTTCCATTTTCATCGCTTCTGTAATTGCCATGGAATCACCTTTTTTCACTTCATCGCCTTCTTTTACAACTACTTTAATAGCAGTTCCCGGCATCGTTGCGCTAATATGATTTGGATTTTCACGATTCCCCTTCACACGCTGTGCAACAGTTGATTTCACGCTTTCATCTTTCACTACGATTTCACGCGGTTGTCCATTAAATTCCAAGTAAAGCACACGATTTCCATCTGGCTGCGGTTCTCCAATGGAAACTAGTTTAACCATCAATGTTTTACCTTGTTCGATTTCTACATCAATTTCTTCACCAAGTCTCATTCCATAGAAGAAAGTAGGTGTATCAAGCACAGATACATTTCCATAAAGCCCAACAACTTTTTCGTAGTCCATAAACACTTTTGGATACAATGCATATGCGACTACATCAAAAATTGTTACTTCGCGTCCAAGTTTGTGGAATAACTCTTCTTTTAAAGCGTCAAAATCTACTGGCTCTAATAATTCACCTGGTCTTACTGTCAACGGCTCTTTCCCTTTTAAAATAATATTTTGTAATTCTTTCGGGAAACCACCATATGGTTGACCTAAATCTCCAGAGAACATTTCAACAACAGATCCTGGGAAGTCCATAGAATCTCCACGCTCTAAAATATCTTGTTCTGTCAGATGGTTTTGAACCATAAATAATGCCATATCACCGACAACTTTAGATGATGGTGTTACTTTTACAATATCTCCAAACATATCATTAACACGACGGTACATCACTTTAACTTCATCAAAGCGATCTCCTAAACCAACCGCCTTCGCTTGTTGTTGAAGATTACTATATTGTCCACCTGGCATTTCGTGCATATATACCTCTGTGTGAGGAGCGTTCATACCACTTTCAAATGGTGCATAATATTTACGTACATCTTCCCAATAATGAGATAGTTTTTCTAATGAGTCTATATTAACATCTGGTTGTCTTTCGTTTCCGCCTAACGCATAGTATAGTGTATTCGCACTCGGTTGTGACGTTTGACCAGCCATAGAACTCACCGCTACATCGACAATATCAACGCCTGCTTCAATTGCCTTCGTATACGTTAAAATACCATTTCCGATCGTATCATGTGTATGCAGGTGAATTGGAATCGACACCGTCTCTTTTAGTGCTGAAACTAAATCATATGCTGCGTTTGGCTTTAATAAGCCCGCCATATCTTTAATCCCTAAAATATGAGCTCCTGATGCTTCCAACTCTTTTGCTAAATTTTTATAATAATTTAAATCATATTTACTGCGTAACGGATCATGAATGTCTCCTGTGTAACACATTGTTGCTTCTGCAATTTTACCAGTATCTCGTACAGCATCAATTGCAACTCTCATACCTTCTACCCAGTTTAAGCTATCAAAAATACGGAACACATCAATTCCAGCTTGCGCGGAACATTCTACAAATTTTTGAATTAAATTATCTGGATAGTTTTTGTATCCAACTGCGTTTGAAGAACGAAGTAACATTTGGAATAAAACATTCGGCATTTTTTCACGAAGATCTAGTAATCGTTCCCACGGATCTTCTTTTAAGAAGCGATACGCAACATCAAACGTTGCACCGCCCCACATTTCCGCTGAGAATAAGTTTGGTAACATTCTCGCTGTCGGTTCTGCAATGTGATGTAAATCTTTTGTACGAATACGTGTTGCAAGTAATGACTGATGCCCATCACGGAATGTTGTATCCGTTAAAAGTACACGCTTTTGATCTTGTACCCACTTTACTAATCCATCCGCTCCACGTTCATCTAAAATTTGTTTCGTTCCATTTTGGATTGGCTCTGAGTGTAGTACATTCGGTATACGAGCATCCGGGAAAATTGGTTTCTCTTTTTTCCCTACTCCTGGGAAACCATTTACTGTTACTGTACCAATGTAATTTAACATTTTCGTTCCGCGGTCTTTACGTTTCGGGAACAAGAACAGTTCAGGTGACGCGTCAATAAACGAAGTATCATACTCTCCCGATAAGAAGTTTCTATGTTTTACTACATTCTCTAAGAATGGAATATTTGTTTTAATGCCACGAATACGGAATTCTTTTAAATTACGTTCCATTTTTGCAGCAGCTTGTTCAAAAGTAAGCGCCCAAGTTGTAACTTTTACAAGTAAAGAGTCATAGTACGGTGTAATAACTGCACCTTGGAAACTATTACCTGTGTCAAGACGCACACCAAAGCCACCGCCTGATCGATACGCCATAATCTTCCCTGTATCAGGCATAAAGTTATTAAGTGGGTCTTCTGTCGTTACACGAGATTGAATTGCATAACCATGCACAATAATCTCTTCTTGTTTCGGCACACTTACCATCTTGCTATGTAAAGCATGTCCATCTGCAATTAAAATTTGTGATTGAACAATATCGATTCCTGTAATCATTTCTGTAATTGTATGTTCTACTTGAACACGTGGGTTTACTTCAATAAAGTAAAATTCATCATCTTTCACTAGGAATTCAACTGTTCCAGCATTTAAATAATTTACATTTTTCGTTAACTTTACTGCAGCATCACAAATACGCTCGCGCAAATCATCTGAAAGCGACACGCTCGGTGCAATTTCAACTACTTTTTGATGGCGTCGTTGTACAGAGCAATCACGCTCATATAAATGTACAACATTACCTTCTTCATCTGCTAAAATTTGTACTTCTATATGTTTAGGTTTTTCAACGAATTTTTCAACGTACACTTCATCATTACCAAAGGCTGCTTTTGCTTCTGATTTCGCGCGATTATACGATTCTCTTAATTCTTCACTAGCACGTACAATACGCATACCGCGACCGCCGCCACCAAGGGATGCTTTAATAATAATCGGGTAATCATACTTTTCAGCAAATTCTTTAACTTCTTCTATTGAATCTACTGGACCATCACTACCAGGAATAATTGGAATTTGTGCTAGCTGCGCTTGTGTTCTTGCTTTAACTTTATCTCCAAACATATCTAAATGCTTACTTTTTGGACCGATAAAGATAATCCCTTCTTCTTCACAACGTTTTGCAAATTGAATATTTTCTGACAAGAAACCATATCCAGGGTGGATTGCATCTACATGATTACTTTTCGCAATCTCAATAATGCCTTCAATATCTAGATAAGCATCAATTGGCTTTTTCCCTTCCCCAACTAAATAGGACTCATCGGCTTTAYAGCGATGATAAGAACCGCTATCCTCTTTAGAATAGATCGCAACTGTGTTTAATCCAAGTTCTGAACATGCTCGGAACACACGAATTGCTATCTCTCCACGGTTAGCTACCAATACTTTTTGAATACGTTGCAGCTTTGTCATGATTTTCCCCCTCTATTTTCTTACCACTCTAGAGATAAAATACATACACACTCTAAAGAGCGTGAAGTTCTTCACTTTCTACATTATATTATACTTAGAAAGCTTCACTTTATTTTTATCCATCATACCTTATTTTTCAACAAATGATAAGTTTTCTGATCAATTTGTTTCACAAAAATAGTATAGCATACCTCTTCCTTTTCTAACAACACTATTGTATATCACATTAACTTAAATGTAATATACTTTTTATTTTAAAAGAATCAATATTATATCACATTTGAAACCTAACAAAATAAAAAACACATTGAACTCTAGAGCTCAATGTGTTTTTTATTTTACAACAACAAGATGTGGTCCACCTTGTTCTATTTCTTTAGTCATTTCATTTTGTTGTTTCTCTTGTCGTTTGACTTGACTAGCAATATTTAATAATATGCCCATTGCAAGTAGATTAGCTAATAAGGAACTCCCACCGTAACTAACAAACGGTAACGGTACCCCTGTAAGCGGTATCAACCCCGACATACCACCGACATTTATAAAAGTTTGAACTCCAAGCAAGCTTGCAATTCCGATAGCTATTAAACTTCCAAACGGATCTTTACACTTTTGTGCAATTCTAAATGAACGAATAATAATKAGTAACAAGCAAATCAAAATAACAGCTACACCAATAAAACCTAGCTCTTCAGATATAATTGCCATAATAAAATCTGTTTGCGGTTCTGGTAAGTAGCCATATTTTTGGACACTGTTCCCTAACCCTCTACCGTTTAGCTCTCCTGAAGCAATTCCAATAAATGAATTTATTAATTGGAATCCATCCTTTTGCGGATCGCTAAATGGATCAAGAAAAACTGAAAAACGTGCCTTTTGATATGGGCTTAATGCATAATTTCCGAGAAAATATAGTGCCGGAATCCACACTATAGAAGTTAAAACAATTCGTTTAATCCATAAGTTAATCCGGACTCCCGAACAAAGAAACATAATTCCTACCGTTCCCGCAATTAACAAATCGGTACCTAAGTCATTTTGAAGTAAAATTAATCCCATCGCTCCACCAACAACAGCTAGAGGAGGAATTATCCCTTGTACAAAAGCTGTTTGCGTTTCTTGTTTMTTAGCAAAAAAGTTTGCTAACGTAATAATAACCGTTATTTTCACAAACTCAGCTGGTTGTATACCTAATATCCATCCTTTTGCACCATTTACGTCCTTACCGAAAATCAAGGCTGCTGATAATAGACCAATACTCCCTATTCCCATTGCGATCAAAACTATTCGCTTTCTCCACAACTTATAAGGAATAGCAACGATAATCGCTAACATTATCGTTCCAATAGCTAAAGCAATTAATTGTTTTTTAAAAAAGTAATTTGCTGGCCAGTTATGCCTCGAAATCGCAACAATGGAACTAGAACTATATACCATTATAACTCCCAACACACATAAGATAACAAGAGGAAGTAATAATGAATAATCCATCGATTTCCATACTTTTTTCATTTCATTTCCTCTTTCTGTTTCAATTTAATTATTGTTGTATTCCATATGTATATAGGTTCTTCCTTCTTTATTATACAAATAAAAAGCCCAAACTATTTCAGTTTGAGCCCCCTTATTTGAACCCGTTATTGTTGTTTGTTTGTAAATGCTTCATGAAGTGCAGACAACTCACGTTCGAGCTCTCCTAACATGGCTTTCCCTTGTTCTTCTGCAATAAGACCAAGGCGAACCGCAAAATCGACCTCGCGGGATAGTCCAAACATTTGTGTGTCTAATACTTCTTCATATAATGGACATTGCGGCATTGTAAGATTGTCCATTTGTACCTTAATAAGTCTTAAAATCTTCTCTGCATCCGCTTGTAGAAGGGCTAGTGCCTTTTCCTGATGATTTGATACTGTCTCAGACGCCAAATTGATTCCCTCCGTTTCCGTCCTACTCTCTCATATCTATTAATATTAGCGATAGTTTTAATAAATTGCAATAGAAACATTTTTTGTGACAACAGTGCCTAATACTATTATACTGAAAAGTGGGAGTATAACACAAATGGGGGAACAACAATGAGCGAAATTTTATTTATTAATGGAAAAGTTCGTTTTCCAATCACTATCGATCCAACTGTATGGATTTTCGATGATCGAAAAATAGATTTGACAACTTACTTTGATGAAACTAGAGAAGAATCATCCGAATTAGAAACATACTTAAAACATACTTCAGAGCATTGGGATCGCGAAATCCGTGATGGTGCTGCCTTCCCGCCAATACAACAAAGTATAAAGAAATATAAAAAAGAACAGCTTATTAACGGGACATTTGGCATACCACTTCATCCATTTCTTAAAAATGCTGAAATTTTAGAAGATGCTACTCAAGTCGAAATTGAAACCACAGACAATACAATTACACTTCCGTTAGAAACAGCCCATAAAGCTATTCTCGGTTTTTCAAAAGAAGGTAAACCATTACGAGAAGACGGGCCTGTTCATCTATATTTCCATGATGGATCTAATAGACAAAACCCGATTCGTAACATCCGTAAATTTACAATCATTTAAATTGTATAATTAAAAGGAAAAAAAGGAGTGAGCTTAGGCTCACTCCTTTTTATAATAAATCCGCTGCTAGTTGTGCTAAATTAGAACGCTCTCCTTTAACAAACTTTACATGACCACTAATACGTTGTTCTTTAAACTTCTCTACAACGTATGTTAAACCATTATTATATTCATCTAAATACGGATGATCAATTTGCTGAGGATCCCCCATTAATACAATCTTACTTTTTTCGCCTACCCTTGTTAATATCGTCTTCACTTCATGCCTTCACTTCATGC
>NZ_JBFUIN010000174.1:0-6433 GCF_056401855.1 Bacillus sp. P4_D3 | reverse complement strand
GTTTAAATATGTATTTGGGGGAAGTACAAAGCCAAACTCAAAGCATGAATGCTGTATGTAACGCTACCATTCAAGGTATGGAACAAGCGATTCAGTCGATTGACGCTTTTACAGTTGATACTGTTTTACAGGGACAAACATATAGTAGTGCAAAATCATTTTTTGTACAAACCTTTCGTCCTTTAGCGCAAGGTATTATTTATTTATGTGAAGAACTAATCCATCAAAATAATGCCTTTCCAAACGATTTTCAATCGCGAGTAGCTCAGGCAGATGTAATCGAACAAGAAATATTAGAACAAATTCGAGAAATTGACCGAATGAAAGCAAGTATGGAATCCATTACTCAAACTATGCCAATACCGGGTATGGACGCTCTGGCGGATCTTTTTAATGTCATGAGGCAAAAACTGCAAGAAAAACTAGAACATCTATATGAATTTAATTATACTTCTAGTAGTAATTATGATACGGCCCTCCAACTAGCCGCTAACATTGCGATGGGTTTAGCGGAAGTCCAAAGTGGAAAAGGTTTTAGTCCCGTAAGTGGTACATTTAGTACACAGGGGTTGAATATGAACTGGACGACTTCCATTCAAAAAATGACAGAAGCTAAGGCACGCGAAGCGGACAATTTTGTAAATAATAATTTATCAGATGATAATATCGAAGAAGGTACAATGTATGATACCCCCCCTGAAAAATCTATGCTTCGAAAAGTTTGGGACGGTATATACGTTGGTTCTGGACAAGTTATCGGAGGGATTGTAGAAGGATTCAATTCACTAGATGATACAGTAACAAAAGAAAATATTAAGTATGCTATAGGTCATCCCCTAGAGACAGCATCTACTGCTTATAATAMTTTTTCTGATTCATTTGTGAATGATTTTTGGCATGGTGATGCAGAAAGTCGCGCAAAATGGGGAACAAGTACTTTTATGGAAGTTGGGATAGGATGGATTGGAGATAAAGGGATAGGCAGAGTAGGGAAAATAACTACACTCAGCGAAGGCGCGAATCTAGCAAAATTCTCAGAAGGTATCTCTTCCGTTTCGAATCAAATACCATTGAAAGACCAATTTGCTTTTGCTGGCGGAGGCAGTTTGCGGTCTAGATTTGATACGCCAGATTTTAGAGCAGTTGAGGAAAAGCTATCGACCTATCAATTTGCTAGAGATGAAAATATTCTTAATGTAAAACCTGGTGATAGCAGTCTACTTGCTCCAGGAGGCGGACTAAAAGCGCATAAAGCTAGAGGTGGACATTTAATCAAAAGGCACGTAGGAAAAACAGATGAAGAGTTGTTGCAAAGATTACAGAATGATTCTAGAATAACAGGGTCATCAACTTTTACTGATAGGGCTACCGCTGAGAAAGTAGCTAATGCTACCCTCAGTGACCCTAATAACCAACGAATTATTAGAGATTGGTTAAATAATCCCCGAAGCCGTTCTACGATAGCGTTGGATTATTATAATAATGATATTATTGGGCGTGGAGTACGGAGAGGGGCTACAACAGCTCATGATATGAAAAATGCCAAAATTGTCTTAAAAAAAGACGGCAATGGAAATTTCATTTTAACAGGTTATCCAGTTGACTAATAGGAGGAAAGAAATATATGCTATTAAAAAAAAATCCAGAAGATCCGGTTTATCAGTTCTTAGCAGCAACATTTCATCAAGATACATTTTACGAAGAAGCACTCCAAGAGTTACTTGAAGAAGAAAGTACGGAATATTTACAAGACGCTATTATTTTTCTAACTGAATTTATTCAAAGTGATTATAGTGATAAAGAAAAAAATGAGTACATACAGTTTTCTGCAGATGGGATATATTTTGAAGGATTAGAAATAACACCATTAGAATGGCTTGAACAAACAGTTAAAACGCTAAAACAAGCATTAAAAAGCACTTAATAAAAAAATCGACCGCCCGTAATAGGCGGTCTTTATGTTGGTTCTGGGCAAGTTATCGGAGGGATTGTAGAAGGATTCAATTCACTAGATGATACAGTAACAAAAGAAAATATTAAGTATGCTATAGGCAATCCCCTAGAGACAGCATCTACTGCGTGTAATACTTTTTCTGATTCATTTGTGAATGATTTTTGGCATGGTGATGCAGAAAGTCGTGCAAAATGGGGAACAAGTATTTTTATGGAAGTTGGGATAGGATGGATTGGGGATAAAGGGATAGGCAGAGTAGGGAAAATAACTACACTCGGTGAAGGCGCGAATCTAGCAAAATTCTCAGAAGGTATCTCTTCCGTTTCGAATCAAATACCATTGAAAGACCAATTTGCTTTTGCTGGTGGAACTACTTTAAAATCCAATATTACAGGCAATACTTTTACACAAGCTAAAGATACTTTTTTATTCTTCGATAAATTCAAAGCACACCCTAATTATGTTTTCTTGAATAATAAAGCTGTTGAACATCTTTTTCATGGAAACTTTAATAGAAATAGAGAACCTGGTGGGTACCATCATGAGAGTATGATGGGAGGCGGAAAAATAAAACCTGGAACTGAGTCACCACCTAATCGTTTTGGTGTATATACTGCTGAAATCGAAGTTAATGGGGTTCTAAAGGAATCACCATCGACCTTTTTCCAAAAACATTGGGATAGAACTAAAGTAATGGAAGCCATTTATGAGGCTTTTAATAATAAAAGACATCGACATGGCAATGTATATTCTGGTAAGACTTCTGAGGGAATGGAAATTAGATTTGTTCTTATTAATGATAAAATTATAACTGTTTATCCAAAGTACTAAAGATGGTGAGGTACCAAAAATGAAATATGATTATAAAATAACAAAATATGAAGATGTAGATTCTTTAAAAATAGAATTACCTAAAGAAATAGAAATTGTAGCCACATTTTTAGAAGATGATATCCAAGGGATTCCCATTAAATGGTGGTTACAACAAATCGATGAAGTATTAAACAATATAAAAGAATATAATGAATTTCAAGGTAATCTATGTGCAGTTCAAGTGAAAAAAGAAGAAAATCTACTAGTCGATTTATATTCTAATCATGATCCTAATATATGTAAAATAGAAACAACTGAACTTAGAGATTTAATTGAGATATGGGGACAAGTACAAAAAAATGTATAAAAATAACAATTAAAAAATTAATTTTTATAAAAACATTTAAATTAAGACTCTTCTTAAGTGTGGGCTAGATAGCTCACGCCTTTTATTTTGGGTGACTATAACATTTATTTTTAAAATTTATAATCATACTATTTGTTACGAACAAACTTTCAAAGAATCTATTGGTGTTACAGCTAATTGAAGGCGTATTAACAATTTGAGAGTAGTTATTGATAAGAATGGAAATGTAATAACTGTGTTCCTAAAGAATAAGAAAAGTTTAACATGAGTTTATGTTTTTCATTTGGGAAAATACAGGTGTAATTGGTTATCGAAGGAAAAATTAGGAGAATAAAATTATGAAAAAAATAAACCATGAATTATTTGGTGAAATTGTTCACGATTTATATTGGAGTGGACAACAAAAGATAACTATTTTTGGGCAGGAAAAAATAGTTTCTTTAACTATTGATGGAGAAGAAGATGATTTAATTCCTAAAGTTCAAGAAGAAGCATATAGGAAGTTCATTACTGATATAAACAAACTTACAAAAGAAGCTGAACAAGCAATATTCGAGTATTATAAAGAAGAATATATGGAATATAGAGATATGGTAGGTGATGAATCTGCTGATAAAATAGCGCCGATTATAACAACTATTCAAGAACTAGGAAAATTGGTGGAACCTGTTGGGTTAATTATATTACCAGATTTTGAAGATGGAATTAGAAGAGTGGGATTAATATTCAATTGTACCTGGGAAGAGGACGGTGTCGGGGTAAAATTTGAAAATGAGCAAGTTGTAGAAGTTGGTTATCAAGACATCGTTATTTAAACTTCAAATTATGTGCTGTCACTATATCGAACAGAAGMTGGGTTTGTAAAATAACAATGGAACTACGTGTTTTTTCGTCATACAAAAACCTCTACATATAAGTAGAGGTTTTTAAATTATATATGAATGAATTATGCTTTTTTAGATAAAGTAAATCGAGTTCAGGTAAAAGAAGAACATAGAATACATAATTTTAACTAGACTTATTATTAGCTAGTGTATCCCCACCACCAAGCTCCGCCTCAATCTGCGAAGTCTTCGATGATTCATCCATACGCCAATACGTAATAAAGCTGATCGCGATACAACCTGCCACATAGAAGTAGAATAGTGATTCCATCCCGATACTCTTTAGCCATAATGCGATGAACTCAGCTGTTCCGCCGAATATCGCAACTGTTAGGGCATATGGTAAACCTACGCCTAGTGCACGAATTTCAGTTGGGAAGAGTTCGGCTTTTACAATTGCGTTAATGGAAGTGTAACCAGTAACGATAATGAGGCCGACCATCATGAGTAAAAATGCTACCATTGGTTCTGTCGTTTTTTCCATAAAGAAGAAGATCGGTGCTGTTAGTAACGTTCCGAGAATACCGAAAGCCATTAATAGTGGGCGGCGTCCGATTTTATCGGATAATAGCCCTGCAATCGGTTGAAGTACAACGAATATAAGTAGTGCGACAAAGTTAATCCAGCTTACAACTTCTTTCGGAAGGCCGACTGTGTTTACCATGAATTTTTGTAAATATGTTGTGTACGTATAAAATGCGACAGTGCCTCCTAGTGTTAGGCCGACTACTGTTAATACTGCTTTCGGATGTTTCATAAGAGCGCTAATGGTTCCTGCGCTTTCGCGTTTTTGTGATTTTATGTTTGCGAATTGCTCCGACTCATCCATCGTGCGGCGAAGCCATAATACAGCTACTGCACCCATCGCTCCAATAATGAACGGAATACGCCATCCCCAAGCTTTCATATCTGGTTCGCTTAGTAATTGCTGAAGAACAATTTGAACGCCTAACGCAACCATTTGTCCAGCAACGAGCGTTACATATTGGAAACTTGAATAAAAACCGCGGCGACCACTACTAGCCATTTCAGATAAATACGTTGCGGAAGTTCCGTACTCTCCGCCAAGTGATAATCCTTGAAGTAAACGGGCAAGAACTAAAATGATTGGCGCCATAATACCGATGCTGTCGTAACTAGGTGTACAGGCGATAATTAAAGAACCACCGGCCATAACTGTAATGGAAAGCGTTAATGCTGCCCGGCGTCCGTGCCGATCTGCATAGCGTCCCATTAATAAACTTCCGATAGGGCGCATTAAAAAACCAACTGCGAAAATAGCTGCTGTGTTCAATAATTGACTCGTTGGATCTCCTTTAGGAAAGAACTCTGCTGAAAAATAAACAGCGAAAGCAGAGTAAACGTACCAGTCGTACCATTCAATTAAATTGCCGACGGAACCTTTAAAAATATTGCCGGCGACTCGGTTAGATTTTGCTTGAGCCATATTAATTCCTCCTCTTACTTATAAATAAAATGATAATTATGAAAGCGTGTTCAATGTAGTTGAATTGTACTGTCTTCGGAATAAAATCTCAATATTATGACATTTTTATTCTTTTTGTACTTTATGTACATGGAGAGTTTTAACATATTATCCGAAAGAAGTCTCCTTCCTCCAGCGTGTGAAAAACGATAGTCTAGCGGTAGGTGGGAGATGAATTTCGGTTTGGCGTAGCCAAACATTTGGTTTTCCTATTTATTTCGCCCCTGATATAATCAGTCTTATAAGAGGTAAAGTTTGGTATAACAATGAAAGTAGATAATAATCAGATTGTGTAATCACCGTCATAGCTTATGGGAAATGAAGCGAAAAGTGAGGTGAATGGATGTGCCAAAGCAGAATAAGGCGTACAAGTTTCGTTTGTATCCTACAGAAGAACAAGCATATCTCATACGTAAAACATTCGGATGTGTACGCTTTGTGTATAATAAAATGCTGACTGAGCGGAAAGAAATATACGAAGCATACAAAGAGAACAAGGAAGAACTGAAGAAACAAAAATTCCCTACTCCTGCGAAATACAAAGTGGAGTATGAATGGTTGAAAGAAGTCGATTCCTTAGCATTGGCCAACGTGCAATTAAATTTGCAAACTGCGTATAAGAATTTTTTTAGTGGACAAAGTGAGTTTCCTACATTCAAAAGTAAAAAGAGTAGAAAATCCTACACAACGAATCGAGTTAACGGAAATATTATGTTATTTCATGGTTATATCAAATTGCCGAAATTGAAAATGGTGAGACTGAAGCAACATAGAGAAATACCGCCAAACCATATCATCAAATCGTGTACGATTTCGATGACACCAACTGGTAAGTATTACGTGTCTATTTTGACCGAATATGAAAAAGAAATCACTCCAAAAGAAGTAGAACGTGTAGTTGGATTAGACTTCGCAATGGCTGAATTGTA
>NZ_JBFUIN010000173.1:0-6466 GCF_056401855.1 Bacillus sp. P4_D3 | reverse complement strand
CTTCATCCCCATGTAGTTGCACATGCGTTAACCCGCACTCCTCTGCAATTTTCTGGATCACTTCTACCGATTCATTTACGAAAACACCGACCTTGAAAACGTGTGCTGGAATTTCCCCAATAATTTCTTTCGCTTGCCCTGGAGTGATTTGGCGTTTACTTTCTGCAAAAACGAATCCGATTGCATCTGCGCCATATTCACACGCACTTTTCGCTGTTTCCATATCAGTGATGCCGCAAATCTTCACTTTCATATGCTCACCTTACAGTCTTCAAAAAAGGTACTGATAGAAGATGATGTCATAAGCGCTTCTCCGACTAATACGCCTTTGGCACCAGCTCGTTTGACTCTGATGATATCTTCTTTTGAATGAATACCACTTTCACTAATCCAAAGCAGATTTTCCTCATTCAGTCGTTTTCCGAGTTTTTCAGTTTGGCTTAAATCTACTTCAAACGTTTTTAAATTACGGTTATTAATTCCGATAACGTGCGGATTTAATCGGGTTGCAATTTCTAATTCCTGTTCATCATGAACTTCAACTATCGCTTCTAATCCCATTTCTAGTACGTAGTTATAAAGCTCTTTTAATTTCTCTTTTGACAATGCTGCAACGATTAATAAAATAAGATCTGCACCAGCTTCATACGCCCTATCAATTTGAATCTTATCAATTATAAAATCTTTGCATAAAAGCGGAATGTTACTTTCTGCTCTTGCAGTTTGTAAGTCGTGAAAAGATCCTTTAAAAAATTGACCGTCTGTTAAAACAGAAACCGCTCCAGCGCCGCATTCTTCATATGTTTTTACTTGTTTTGGTACATCAACGTGTAAGTTTATATCGCCTTTTGATGGAGACGCTCGCTTTACCTCGGCGATTACAGTAAATTGCTCTAAAGCTTTTACAAGTGAGTGTGTTTTCCTTTTTTCTTTCACTGGTGAATATGTTTCATATAACTCCGCAACTTCTACTTTCTTCTGCTCTACAATTTTGTCTAAAATCGTCCCCACTTTAATTCACCCTTTCTAATTTTTCATGGCTTGCTGTAATTAATAAGTTTAATTTTTCTAATGCTTTTCCGGAGTCAATGCTATGTGCCGCTAGTTTAATTCCTTCTTCAATCGTTTCCGCTTTTCCGTTTGCGAAAAGAGCAAGCCCTGCATTTAGTAAAACGGTATCGCGGTATACACTTTTTTCTCCGCTCAATACTCCGAGCGTAATTTTTGCGTTTTCTTTTGAATTTCCGCCTCTAATTTCCTCATTTTTCACTCTTGAAAAACCGTAGTTTTCTGGTGCAATACTCATTTCAATTATTTCATTGTCTTTTAAAATAGCGACGCAGTTTTCTCCTTGTAATGATGCTTCATCTAAAAATCCACTTCCGTTTACGACGAGCGCTTGTTTTCTGCCTAGTTTCTGCAATACTTCCGCTACCGGCAATAACATATCTCGTTTATAAATACCGACAAATTGTGTTTCTAAATTAACCGGATTCGTCAACGGTCCAATTAAGTTAAAGATCGTCGGAACGTTTAATTCTTTTCTTATTTTCATAATGCGTCTTAATGCTGGATGCATCGCTGGTGCAAATAAGAAGGCAATCCCTACATTTTCTAATAAGTAGTCAATCTCACCTGGCGTACAACTAATGTTTACACCGAGTTCTTCTAATAAATCAGCACTTCCTGTTTTACTAGAAACAGCGCGGTTTCCATGTTTCGCAACCTTTACACCAGCTCCGGCAAGTACAAATGCCGATGTTGTACTAATATTGAATGTTTGCGCACCGTCACCACCCGTTCCGCAATTGTCCATCGCGCCTTTTATATGATTTGAAAACGGTAATGCCTTTTCGCGAAGAGCACGAACGAGACCGTATATTTCTTCTGCTGTTTCGCCTTTCGCTTTCAGCAATACTAAGAAAGCTGCAACTTCACTTTCCAATATGTTGTCACTTAATAAAAGAAGTCCCGCTTCATACATTTCCTCTTCTGTTAAATGTTGTCCCTCTACTAACTTTCGAAGATAACTGTTCATACTCTCTCCTCCTCTTTCACTTCTGCTAAAAAGGCACGTATTAACTTTCCGCCTTCTTCTGTTGCAATTGATTCTGGGTGAAACTGTAATCCGAAGAGCGGATAATAATTGTGACGAACTGCCATGATTTCTCCGTCATCCATCGCTGTCGCGAGTATGTCAAAACACTGCGGCAAACCATTTTGCGCTGCGACGAGTGAATGGTAACGCATCGCTGTTAGCGGCTGCGTAACGTACGAAAAGATTGACGTTCCGTTATGTTTCACACGCGATGTTTTTCCGTGTTTAATACGCTCTGCTCTAACAATTTCTCCTCCAAATGCGGATATGATTGCTTGATGGCCAAGGCAAATTCCTAAGATGGGAACGTTCTTATAAAAGTGACGAATAACATCGATACAAATTCCAGCATCTTCTGGTTTTCCAGGTCCTGGTGATAGCACAATTCCTTTCGGCTTCATCTCCTCTAATTGTTCAATTGTTATTTGATCATTTCTTACTACAACAATTTCTTCCTCGTACTCGCCTAATAGTTGATACAAGTTATATGTGAATGAATCATAATTATCGATCAGTACAATCATTTCATAACCTCCAAAAGCGCTCTCGCTTTATTTAATGTTTCTTCATATTCAGCTACAGGGTCTGAATCGTAGACGATACCCGCTCCTGCCTGAACGTACGCTTTCTCATCTTTTACAACCATCGTTCGAATTGCTAGCGCCATATCAAGATTTCCTGAGAATGAAATATATCCAACTGCTCCGGCGTATACATTTCTTTTTTCATGCTCTAACGTATTAATAATTTCCATCGCCCTTATTTTCGGAGCGCCTGATACTGTGCCAGCTGGTAAACAATACGCTAATGCATCAAATCCACTCATTTGTTTTCGCAATGTTCCGTAAACTTCAGATACAATGTGCATAACGTGAGAGTATTTCTCTACTTTCATATATTTATCTATTGTCACAGAGCCAATTTCACTTACTCTGCCAATATCATTTCGGCCTAGATCCACAAGCATCATATGCTCCGCCCGCTCTTTCTCATTTCCTAACAGTTCTTTTTCGATTTCCTCATCTTCCTGCTTCGTTTTCCCTCTCGGCCTCGTACCGGCAATTGGGTTTGTCATCACCTTATCGTCTCTTACTGATAGTAAACTTTCTGGCGAAGAGCCAAGCACAACATAATCTTGAAAATCGATATAGAACATATATGGTGATGGATTTGCAATTCGAAGTTTCCGGTATAATGCAAATGGATCTCCTTTACATTCACTTTGCAAACGCTGGGATAATACAACTTGAAAAATATCTCCTGCCCGAATGTATTCTTTCGCTGTTTCTACCATTTCACAAAATTCTTTTTCAGTTACTGAAGAAGTGAATGATAAAGATGATATTACTTCACTCACCTTCTCTTCTTCTCCGTTTAGCACTTCTTCTTTGTATCGTTGCAATCTCTCGTATACTTCCTCATAAGAAGCTGATTCATCTTCCTTGCATACATATACAAACGATAGTTTTTGGCGTAAATGATCGTAAACGATAAACTCGCTATACAGTAAAAGGTGTACTTCTGGAATATTTAATGGATCATGTAAGTCTACTCCTATATTTTCATACTGCCGAATTACGTCATAACCGATATAACCAACTGCTCCTCCGCAAAATGGGAATGGACTTTCTACTAGCGATGGTGCGATTACCTCTTCTAACACTTGCAGTACGTTACCTTGCAGCTTTTCTGTTTGGCTGTAAATCGTTCGTTCCACTTCCGTACCAACACTTTTCACTTCACCATACGGATTACATCCTAAGCAAGAATAGCGTCCTTTATCTTGATGAAGCTGTGAGCTTTCTAGTAAAAACTTCTTCTTCCCTTTCATACGTCTATATAAAGAAATTGGCGTAATGCTATCTCCTTCTTCTTCAGCGATTACTAAAAATGTTYTTCCTTGTTCTTTTTGCTTCATAAATTCCTCTTTTGTCATCATGCCTTTCACCTCACTCTGAAAAATAAAAAAGTCCCCTACATATCGAAATATGTAGAGGACGATAAATTTACCGTGGTACCACCTCAGGTTGGACGCAAAAGCATCCCGCTTTATTCAGGTACAAAATATATACCTTATCCTTGTAACGGCGGAACCCGGGTTGCCTACTGAAAACAATTGTTCAGCATACCTCTCGTAAGCCCATTCCGTATATGGCACCGTACCGGGCTCCCACCTGTCCCCGGCTCTCTGTAACGTCTCCAAGTATACGTACTCTTCTTACTTAAACGATTTAACTTATTTAATTTTTATAGGGCGTTCAACAATTTTTTGTACACAAAAAGGGAGTACTCATCCTATAGAAAGGACGGGTACTCCCGTGGTGCCACCTTAATTCGTTACGAATGTAACGCACTTTGCCGTATCAAAAAATAATACGTGTCTCTTGTATCGATGAGATCATGTCGCCAAAGCCTACTTCTTTCGTTTCGGTTTGGAAGCTCCGAAGCCCATTCCACATCAATCCCATACTGATTCGCACCAACCATCAGCTCTCTGACATGTTCATCATGTGTACTCTTCTTCATCAACGCTTGCATTTTTTTAAGTTGCACTCATTATATTCCTCATGTTTCTAATAAGTCAATACTTTTTCCGAAAAAAATATTATTTCTTCATTCGATATTATATTGACAAAACAACCTGTTTTTATGTAAAAATAATAAATACTCTATTAAAATTAAGGTTTTTTGCCAGAAAGTTATATATCCCAAAAGTAAAGAGATGTCAAAAAACGCTTAAATTTCAGAAAATTCTTATTTGCGCATGGATTTTTCTGAATAATCATGATAGATTATAAATATGCAAAATGCATCAAAAGACATGACAAAAGGAAGGGGAACTACATGAGTACGCAGATGTTAATTTTAACTTCTATCTCTATTTACATGCTCGGGATGCTAGTTATCGGCTATTTTGCCTATAAACGAACGTCCAACTTAACAGATTATATGCTTGGCGGGCGTACACTAGGCCCCGCAGTAACAGCATTAAGTGCTGGAGCAGCTGATATGAGCGGTTGGCTTTTAATGGGCTTACCCGGTGCAATGTTTAGCGTTGGATTAAGTAGTAGCTGGATTGCGATTGGCCTAACACTTGGCGCATACGCAAACTGGATCTATGTCGCTCCTCGCTTACGTACCTACTCAGAAATTGCAAACAACTCTATTACTATTCCAGAATTTTTAGAACACCGTTTCCACGACAAATCTCATATGCTACGCCTCGTATCTGGACTTGTTATTATGATTTTTTTCACATTTTATGTAGCTTCAGGATTTGTTTCCGGCGCTGTATTATTCGAAAATTCATTTGGACTCAATTACCATGTTGGCCTTCTTATCGTTGGAAGTGTTGTCGTAGCTTACACATTATTTGGTGGATTTTTAGCTGTAAGTTGGACAGACTTCGTACAAGGAATCATTATGGTAGTCGCTCTTATTCTTGTTCCAATCGTAACAATTATGCATGTAAACGGACTTGGTCCAGCATTTGACACTATTAGATCTATCGATCCAACATTATTAGATATTTTTAAAGGCACTTCTGTATTAGGCATTATTTCATTATTCGCATGGGGCCTTGGTTATGTTGGACAACCTCATATTATCGTACGCTTTATGGCAATTTCGTCTGTAAAAGAAATTAAAAGCGCACGCCGAATCGGTATGAGCTGGATGATTTTCTCTGTTGTCGGAGCTATGTTTACTGGTCTTATCGGTATCGCATACTATTCAAAAGCGGGTTTAAAACTTTCTGACCCAGAAACGATTTTCGTTGAACTTGGCAGTATTTTATTCCATCCGCTTATTACTGGATTTTTATTAGCGGCCATTTTAGCAGCTATTATGAGTACAATCTCTTCTCAACTTCTCGTTACTTCAAGTGCAGTAACAGAAGACTTATATAGAACATTCTTTAAGCGCGATGCTTCTGATAAAGAACTTGTATTTGTCGGTCGTATGGCTGTTCTTGGTATTGCTTTAATTGGGTGTGCATTAGCGCTTAAACAAAATGATACGATTTTAGCTCTTGTTGGATATGCTTGGGCTGGATTTGGTTCTTCATTTGGACCTGCCATTTTATTAAGCTTATATTGGAAACGTATGACGAAGTGGGGCGCGCTTGCTGGTATGATCTCTGGTGCTGCTACTGTTATTATATGGACACAGTTTAAATTCTTAAAAGATTTCTTATATGAAATGATTCCTGGTTTCGCTATTAGTTTAATAGTGATCATAATTGTTAGTTTACTAACTAAACCTTCAAAAGAAGTTGAAGAGCAATTTGAGAATTTTGAAAACCAACATAGTCATAATCTATAAAAAGAAAGCTCTGCTGTTACGATAACAGCAGAGCTTTCTTTTTAC
>NZ_JBFUIN010000172.1:0-6475 GCF_056401855.1 Bacillus sp. P4_D3 | reverse complement strand
CCCTAACGTACTATCTGGCTCACGTATTACGATAGGTACATGATTTAACCATGCCCCTATAACTACAGGAACTGAAACAAATCCTCCTGCCGAAAAGATAACGTCAGGCTTCATTTTCTTAATTAATTTATAACTTTGTAAACAACCGTTTATAATTTTAAAAGGATCTTTAAAGTTCTCCCAATCCCAATATCTCCTAAGCTTCCCTGTTGAAATACTATTATACTTAACATTTTGAACTAATAATTTTTCAATTCCATTTTGAGATCCAATATACTCAACTCCCCATCCTTTTTCCATAAATTTAGGAATCAATACCATATTAATCATTACGTGTCCGGCTGTACCGCCCCCAGTAAAGAGAATCTTTTTATTCATAACTTATATCCACCTTTATCATTAAAAATCTAGCTTTATATTAATCTTTAACTCAAGTCCTATATCTTGTAAGAGATCTTTGATGAGTTCATAAAAATCATTTCCATACTCACTACACTCATACTGAGCAAAAACTTGAATCACATGCCTAGTTCTAGTCTCTAGTGCTGGCTTTATTCGATCAATCTTTTTTTCTTCCACATACGCTCGATATTGATTTATTGCCTCATGGAGGTGCAACACATGCGCTTCTTCATCTTTCCAATCCAGCGTATCAACAATCGAAAGAAATAGCGTACTTTGATTATCTATTGCTTCATAACTATTCATATACTTCTTACACCCTTTTTTATTTTTCATTGAATGCAGATTTCACTGTGCTTCGCATACTCAAGTACATCTTTCAATGATTGATGAAATTGGATTTTCGGGACCCAACCTAACTTTTTTATATCCTCTAACACTAAACTTTTATTTGAGTCACTCTCAAAATTATCTGTTTCTTTTATAGTAAAGTTCAGCTGTGTTAATCCTTTATATTGTTCTAGTACATCTAATAAAGATCGTTTTACTCCTGATCCAATATTATATTCTTTTCCATTTATACCATCACGTAATAACACATGATACGCTTTAACTACATCACGTACATCTAGAAAGTCCCTACTATCTTTCAAACTGTTTACTTCAATAATTGGTTCACTTTTACCCGACTCTATATCTATCATTTTTTTTGCCAGAATAGAACAAATACCATTCGATACTCCTGGACCAATTAAGTTCGAGGGCTTTGCAATGATAATATTTGAATCCATTAACCCACCCCAAGCCTCTGCGACGATTACTTGCATAGTTTTACTTAAACTATATGGATTTGAAAATTTTATGTTGTTCATACTATCTGCTTGCAATGCAGATCCTATAACTAATGTTCTACAATGGGGTGCTTCTTGCTTAATTGCTTCTAATAAATATAACGTCCCTATCACATTAATCTCCATGTATTCAAGAGCAGCTGTCCAAGACTCTATGACCGAATTTCTTCCTGCTAAATGCAATACATAGTCTGGCTTTATTTGTTTAATTACCTTCATTACTTCGCCCTTATTAGTTAAATTACAAGTAATTCCATTCCTGCATTTTTCTCTATGTGAACGATTTTGAAACATAGGAATTACATGAAAGCCCTTGTCTAAAAAATATTGGCAAGCATGGCGCCCTGTGAAGCCATTTGCACCAGTTATTAAAAGGCTCACATTTTTTTTCATAGTAAAAATCCTCCTTTTTCTAACATTTGTTTCACCTCATGTTTTGCAAGTAAGTCTTGTTGAGAACTAAAACTCTTCACATCCACAAGCGGATAACTAGCATAATATTCTTGAAGTCCTTCTATAGGAATAGTCGGTAGTACCACAAAATAATTTTGATCAAAACTAATACTTGTTTTACTCTCTACCTCAGATAAAAGCATTTCACTTAATTTTTCACCAGGTCTTATCCCTACCTCTTTTATCTTCACGTTTTCTTTTTTCGAATCTTCAATCAATACTTTTGCTAAATCCGTTATTTTACATGCTGGCATTTTCATAACAAAGATTTCCCCTCCTCTTCCTTCAGATGCTGCTTTAAATAACAATCCAACAGCATCTTCAATTGTTAAGAAAAATCTAGTCATATTTTCATCAGTAATCCCTACCTGTGAAGACTTTTTAATTTGCTTTTTAAAGAGCGGTACCACACTTCCACTCGTCCCTAAAACATTTCCACCACGAACACAAATGAATTTTGTTTTCTTCGTTTGCACATTCGCATGAACCATTAACTTTTCACCAATTGCTTTTGTCATCCCATACGTATTTGATGGGTCGGCCGCTTTATCAGTTGAAACATATATAACTTTCTCAACTTGCTTCTGGATTGATGCTTCAATTACATTTTGCGTACCATGTATATTTGTTTTTATAGCTTCATAAGGATAATACTCACATACTGGAACATGTTTTAAAGCTGCAAGATGGAATACATAATGTACACCTTGGCAAGCATATACGAGTTGGTCTTTATCACGAATATCTCCAATAATAAATTTCAATCTATCTTCATTTATAAACTGTTGCTGCATTTCAAACTGAACTGTTTCATTTCTTGAAAAAACTCTAATTTCTTTCGGTGATTGTTCTAATAGTTGTTTTATAAGTTCATGCCCCCACGAACCTGTACCACCAGTAATTAAAATTATTTTATTAAGCATTCCTTTTCCTCCTACCGGACATTTCATTAAAAATTGTATTTATTAACACGATTGAATTATTTTCAATTGATTCAAATCATAATCGTCGTTTGTTACATTTAATTGACAAAATAAAAAAACAGAAACTATTAAACATAGTTTCTGTTTTTTATTTCACTTCTTAACAGTAAGATTTTTTCATACTGTTTGTATGATAACTATATTACTTGTAGAAAAACACCGTTCATTTATTTCTTATACTCGTAATAAAATAAATAGAATGGTGCATAGCCAATGCCATGTTTACATTCATGAAAAAAGGGAGGTAATGGAATGTACCGAAGCAATTCAAACAACTCAAATAATATATATAACGATCCTTCCAAAGCACTTCCTCTCTCCCTATTCGATGTAAAAAATGAGTTAAAACAAAAAAGCAAACTCATTCATTCTGGCACCATGTATACATTAACGAAAGAAGAGCAACTCATCATCGACAAAATAAAAGTACAGACAAAACAACTAAATAAAAATAACGTCACAAGAACACGTGCATACTATCAATTTTACATTCAATATCCCGAAATACATTGGGCACTACTTGGACATATGGTATCACGTAACGGTGGTTGGAATATGACTGATTTAAAGGGAGACTTATATACGAGGATTTTATCAGAGAAGGATCAAATTACATTTTTTTCTTTTTTAGAAAGAGGAAATTGGCTCATTTTTCAAGATGTATATCCTCAATTTTTGCTATATGAACAAAGTGTTAAAAAATCACAAAAACTATTTCATCTTCTTCCTCACCTAAATGTTTCTACATTTATGGAAACGATGTGGAACGATTTTTGGAAAACAGGTAACAAAAAAACATTGGCGATCGCAACTATTATTAATGAACAAAACTACTTAGAAAAAAGGGTTATTCAAAATGTACACTTTCAAAAGACTGTACTAAATAGTATTGGATTTAAACTCTTTGATTTCTTTCAGTTTAATCATATCCTTTTCCCATTCTACGAAAATGATAAGAAACAAAAAGTATTACTATTTGGTGATACAATGAAACATTTTACGTCCTTGCATGAACGAATCTTAATTGGAAAAAGGTTGTATTCACTATTATTTCGGGATACACATATTTTATCTCAAATAATAAGTTGGGCCGAGCATCATCCACACACAGGCTCAAGGAAAGATTACTGGCCTCATTTATTTTCAAGTGTAAATGAATCTTTTTCCCGTGAGTTTTATAAACGCCGAATAAAGAAATGCCAGTTGCGTAGTGGTGCATATCGTATATACAGCCCTGCACTCATCTATGCATGGCGCGATATGAAACATGAAGAAGATAAAAGTAAAGATTGGTTTACTGATTGGCAAGTTGTAAATTACTTAGTTGATAAGGAGGAAAGTATAAGTGGACAAATTTCAGAAGACTACTGCAAAACACTCGAAAAAATTGAACTTGCAATTCTCGCAAAGAAAAATGTCCTCCTCCGAGAGGAAGAATGACTTTCTAGCTTTAATAATTACAGTTTTTCTCTCTGCTATTATTGGAACTTGTTTAGATGCTTTCTTTGTTAATAAACAAATATATTCTTTTCCAGTTAGACCCTTCTCATCCACATTTTCAGTTAACATAGCTTTCACATTACTCGTACTACCGATTTTATCAGCCTCTTTTATACAAATTTCAAAAACATTATCTACAGTTTCTAGAACTCTATTTATTATTTCAATAGGCGTTTGCGCTAGCATTTTTGAGCAAGTTGCTGAGAGGCTAGGTTTATTTGTACATAATGGGCATTGGCATCATACTTATTCTTTGTTTGGGTATATGATTTTTCTTGCTTTTATTTGGAAAGTATATCGTTGGCTACCAAAATAAAGAGACCGTTATAGGTCTCTTCTTAAGCATACTCTTCAGTTATGGCTAATGATGTAGGTGTTTGCAGACTCTTAGAGCGTAAACGATAGGCAACGACTTTCTTCTTATATTGCTTTATTACATCAACATGTTCCTCGTAGCTATATAGAGAAAATCTAATCTCTTTATTCCCTTTTTTCGTATCAATGACTATTGGTGTTCCTTCTCCTTGAGGTGGGAAATAATGTTTATCCAAAAATAAGGCCTCATTAAATTCGTTAATAACTTGTAGTTTCATTTCTCCCTCTATATTTTTTCCATCTATCGATATGGAGGTATTCTCCTCCTCAAGTTTTTGATGTAACTCAAATCTACTAATAATTGATTCTACGACAGAAGTTGGCATACTAGAAACTAGTACTTTAAGAGCACCAAAAATAAATAATGTAACTATAAACCATGTTGTCATTTTAATCATCTCCATTACACTCTAAAATGAGTAGTGTTATGCTCCTTATTACGATTCATTAATTTTCAAAATAAAAATTTCATTCCATAAGGTACTAATATACTAATAAGTATCCCTGTTACAATCATCGTTACCGAACCGATAGTTGCTTCTTTCTCTCCCTCTTTCACTAGACGACTCACCCCAATGATATGTGATGCGCAGCCCATCCCAACTCCTTTTCCAATTGTACTTGTTATACGGAAAAGTTTAAGTACTGTCGGTCCCATGATAGCACCTGTTATTCCCGCAACAACTACAAAACTAGCAGTCATAGATGGAATACCCCCAATTTGTTCGGCTAATGAAATTGCAATAGGCATCGTCGCTAATTGCGGGATAGTTGTTAATATAAGTTCCTTATCTATATTCAACATTTCCCCAATCACTACATTCAAACTTATTAAAGCCACTATACCGATTACTACCCCAACAAGTATCGATAAGAAGTTTTTCATAAGTATTTTTCGTTCCTTAAATAGTGGTATTGCTAAAGCTACAATCGCAGGGCTCAAGAAACTGGAAAGAATATCTCCCCCATTTTCCTTATAATCTTGATGAGAGATCCCGAAAATAAGGAATATGCAAATCATAATTGCCGTAACTGTTAACACCGGTAAAGTAAATGGAAACGTAAATTTTTTATATAGCTTTATCGCCAATAAATAAATCACTACAGTAATAAAAATTAAGACCATTTGAATAGCGCACCTTATCAATTTTATTTTTTAGATGTTATTAATAATTGACTTACATAACCTGAAATAATCAATGTTACTAAAGTACTTACAACAACTAGAAAGAACATAATACTACCCTTACTTAAAAGAAATGAACCGTATTCCATTAGCCCCGTCGTTGAAGGAATTAAAAATAAAGGTAAAAATACTATTAGCTTTTCTGCACCTATCTCAAACCATTTTAATGGCAAAATGCGAGTAGAAAGAAGCAGAAAAAGAATTAACATTCCTATTAAACTTCCTGGCATAGATAGATGAAATACTTCCTGAATCCATACACCAACCAAACTAAACATATATAGCACTCCTACTTGAAGTAAAAGCTTCAAAAACTTCAATTGCTACTCCCCATTTCAATACCAAATCCCCACAATTTATTATTGAATCTCGTTTAATGTCTCTGCAAATCTTGTAATTCCAAGCTGAATTTGTTCGACATTCGCTCTGCCAAAAGTAAATCGTATATATTCACTTTTCGAACCTAGGACGCTTCCTGGGACAAATGCTACACCATTGCGTATAGATTCACCTAGTAAATGGTATTCATCAAACGTTCCTTGCACTTTACACCATAAATGTATTCCGCCCTCTGGAACAAAAAATTCAACCTGGTCCCCTAATATTTCTTCAAGCTTTCTAATTAACTCATCTCTTCTTTGCTTCAGTTGTCCACGAAGCATAGTAATATGCGTATGAAAATCCTCAGATTCTAAAAATTGGTTCGCTACCCACTGTGTAAATAC
>NZ_JBFUIN010000171.1:0-6476 GCF_056401855.1 Bacillus sp. P4_D3 | reverse complement strand
CACTAAAGCAACTGCTGTTCCTGTTAAAAAAATAACTGATAAAATTGCCATCGCTTTAACTAGTTTTGTACGCTGTCCTAGATTAATAGAAACTTCTTCTCCTAAAGAAAGAATGGTAATAGATTTTGATATGAACAGTGCTAAAACTATCCCAATTATCCCAAAAGGTATCGTAATTTTAATTATATTAGGATCCACTTGATCTAACTTTGCATTAAACCAAAAACTAACATTTTGAGAAATTTGGAAATACGAAGCCATCGCGGCCGATACACTACTTAAAAATGTTCCAATAACTGTTCCTATAATTGCTAATCTAACAGGGGATAATCCATTTTGAAGGAGTGAACCAAAACCGAACACGATACCGGCTCCTAGTGCAGATCCAATCATTGAACATAAAACCATACCGATCGATGACATTCCTGGAAGGAAAATCATACTAAGTGTAATAACAAAGGCTGCACCATCCGTCACACCCATAATAGAAGGGGATGCAAGATAGTTTCTTGTCATCCCCTGCATAAGTGCTCCTGATATGGCTAGAAATGCTCCGACTAAAAGAGCTGCAACTACCCTTGGTAAACGTGAAGTAATAATAATATTATGATTTACATCGCTGGAATCAAAATGAAATAAAGCATTCCACACTGTTTCAGCATCAATGTTTTTCGCCCCATATAAAACAGAAAGTATAACTGTAAATAAAATCAATATGGGCGCTATACATAAAATGGTTACTGGTACCGCATTCGTTTTCTGCATATCATTCAACGCACCTTACTTATTGTATTATTTAGATAAATTTTTCACTGCTTCTTTTAAGAATGCTGTTTTACTCCAAGCTGTGCCACCTTGTGCCATTGGATCTACAACGTTTACAAATACTTTCTTTTCTTTCGCAGCATTCATACTTTGCCAAATTGGATTGCTTTCAATTTCTTCTAGCACTTTCGGGTTTTTATTTTCACTTGCCTCATATTGTAAGAAAATATAATCTGGGTTAAGTTCAGCAAGTTTTTCAAATGAAATTTTCTCTTGTGCTTTTACAGTTTTAAGTTGTTCTGGAGCAGTTAGTCCAAGATCTTTATAAATTACAGGGTTGAAGTATACTCCTTCTGGATATAGGAATAATTCATTTGCTCTTAGTCTAATTACAAGTACTTTTTTGTCTTTTAACTTATCTCCTAATTTTGCTTTTGCTTTTTCAGCGTCCGCATTGTAATCTTTAATAATTTTTTCTGCTTTATCTTTTTTACCAGTTAATTCTCCCATTAACTTTAAGTTATCTTCCCAATCTGTTGAAACGTGTGATACCGGGAACGTCGGAGCTACTTTCGTAAACTTTTCAGCTGTTTCTGCTGGGAATTTCGTACTAGATGTAATAACATCCGGTTTTAATTGAAGTAATGTTTCAAAATTAGGTTGCATTTTTTCACCCACAGATTTTGCACCCTCCAATTCTTTTTCAAGATACTTTGGTAATTTACCACCTACAGTAATTGCACCGACTGGTTTAATTCCAAGTACTGCTGCATCTTCCATCGACTCTAAACTAGCTGTCGCAATTTTATCTACTTTTGCTGGTACTGTATATTCTTTACCTAAATATGTAATTTTTCGTTTTTCATCTTTTTTTGTTTCCGTAGCTTTTGTCTGTTGCTTTTGTTCCCCTGAAGTTTTATCCGTACTATTACATGCTGCTAAACCTACACTTAAAACTGTAACCATCCCTAATGTAAATAATTTCTTGTTCATCTTTATATATCTCCTCTCGAAATCTTTAAATATATTATTTCAACAATGAAACTTAATTATATGAAACTTAATCCTCATCTATATTTCACATCGTTAATAAATCTACGTAAAATGGAGAGCCATTCTCGTTCACTTCCCCTAGTCTTAAATTCTTTACCACCCTCACTCCGCGATAACCATTACCAATGATAATGATTATCGTTATTAAGTATATATTTAATATTAACTTATTTCAAGAATGATTTGAAAAATTTTAAAAAACTGAACAAAAAAGAAGTATCTCCTTTTTTCAGGAAGATACTTCTTTTTTTAGAAATCTATATGTAATTCAACTGGACAATGGTCTGATCCCATCACTTCACTATTAATTTTCGCATCGGTAATTTTATGTTTTAGCCTTTCAGAAGTTACAAAATAATCTAAGCGCCATCCGATATTTTTCGCTCTTGCTCCCATACGGTATGACCACCATGAATATGCTCCTTCTTGATCAGGGTATAAAAAGCGATATGTATCAACAAAGCCTTCTTCTAAAATATTTGTAAACTTCTCTCTTTCTTCATCCGAAAAACCAGGATTTTTTCGATTACTTTTCGGATTTTTTAAATCTATTTCTTTATGGGCAACATTTAAATCTCCACAAAAAACAACTGGTTTCTTTTCATCTAATCGCTTAATATAGGCCCTGAAATCATCTTCCCATTCCATTCTGTAATCTAAACGCTCTAATCCTCGTTTTGAGTTTGGCGTATATAACGTTATTATGTAAAAATCTTCGAATTCTAAAGTAATAACTCTTCCTTCTTGATCATGCTCTTCAATGCCTAAACCATACGTAACAGAAAGCGGTTCTTTTTTCGTAAAAATTGCCGTTCCTGAATAGCCTTTTTTCACAGCATAATTCCAATATGTATAATATCCCTCTGGATTTAAATCAATTTGTCCACATTGTAATTTAATTTCTTGTAGACAAAATATATCTGCATTGGATTCCTCAAGATATTCTAAAAATCCACCTTTTGCGATAACTGCACGCAAACCATTTACATTCCATGAAATTAACTTCACTTATAGTCCTCCTCTTGATGTTCACTTTCAAAGTTCATGCTATCACAAAATAGAAAAACAATCATACTTTCACCTTTGTAATCTTGCTCTTACATTTGTGAATACGTACATACGCACATGATTCAGGTTATACTAATTTCAGAGGTGATGATCTTTGCATAATGAAGGGTTTTCGTTAACAAATGAGTATTGGCAAGCAATTATTCATAATGATTCTTCATATGATAACAAGTTCTTTTATGCTGTGAAATCAACCGGGATCTTTTGCCGACCATCGTGCAAATCGAGAATACCGAATAAAAACAACGTACGAATTTTTCTAAATGCAGAGCAAGCACTGCATGAACACTTTCGTCCGTGCAAACGTTGTAAACCAAATGGGATAATTTTACCTAATGAAGAGTGGGTAGAACAAATTAAAGACTATATCGAAAAACATTATGACGAAGCACTAACTCTCGGCCTACTTGCAGAAATGTGCCACGGTAGCCCTTTTCATTTACAACGCACTTTCAAAAGACTGATAGGAATAAGTCCCATAGAATATATACAGCAATTTAGGATTGTTAAAGCGGCAGAATATCTTTCACATACAAATCAATCCGTTAAGGAAATTAGTACTGCTGTCGGGATAGAAAACACGGAGTATTTCGCGACTTTATTTAAAAAGAAGACAGGATTTACCCCTACTGAATATCGAAAAAAGCACGGAACAAAAGAGGAATGAAATAATGAAACCATATGAAAATAAAACTATATATTGGACATTGCTTATTCATAAACATTGGCGTATGCATATTGCCGCCACTTCAAATGGATTATGCTTCATCGGATCACAAAATAAAACTATTGAGGAACTAAATACGTGGGCTAAAAAAAAACTTCCACAGCATACATTCATCCAAAATCCAGATTATTTGCAAACATATACAAAAGAACTTGTCGAGTATTTGGAAAACAAACTAGAAACCTTTACAATTCCTATCGATATTTACGGAACTGCATTTCAATTATCTGTTTGGAGTACGGTACGTGAAATTCCTTATGGAAAGACATATTCTTATTCAGAGATTGCAGAAAGAATTCAAAATCCTAAAGCTGTACGTGCTGTTGGAGCTGCTATTGGAGCTAATCCTCTTCTAATTACAATTCCTTGTCACCGTGTTATAGGAAAAGATGGAAAGCTAACTGGTTTTAGAGGGGGATTAGAAATGAAGAATGAATTGCTCAAATTAGAAGCGCTTCGGGAGGAATAAATATGACAGAAGGTTGTAATGAAATATTATCTTTAGTCGTTCCAAAAGAATTTAGTTTTCAAGAAAACTTACGCTATCTATCACGTTCTAAAAATGAATGTATGTTTCATGTTGAAAACAATAAAATCTATAAAGTCATTCCTATTCAAGAAGTAAATCCTTTCGTTGAAATTTGTTTGAATGCCGATGATAATATTCAAATACGTTTTTTAGGAGAATCATATATCTCTGAAAAACGAGTCCGCGATGCTGTAGCTGACTATGTAAAAGAGTGGTTTGATTTAACTACTGATTTAGCTCCCTTTTATAAATTAGCAAAACATGATCGGCTCCTTCAAAAACCCCTTGAAAAGTATTATGGGCTTCGCACTTTAGGTATTCCAGATTTATTTGAAGCACTGTGCTGGGGGATTCTCGGTCAACAAATTAACCTCACATATGCCTATACTCTAAAAAGAAGATTAGTCGAAAACTTTGGCACTTATGTAGAATGGAACGATAGAAAACATTGGATATTCCCCTCACCTGAAGTAATAGCAAATCTAAGTGTAGAAGATCTCGCATTATTAAAAATGACTACAAGAAAATGTGAATACTTAATTGACATCGCACAGCTCATTACAGAAGGTAAATTATCAAAAGAATCTCTATTAGAAATACAAGATGTGAGGCTAGCTGAAAAACAATTAACTAGCATTCGCGGTATAGGGCCATGGACGGCTCACTATGTTTTGATGCGTTGTTTACGATTCCCTTCAGCCTTTCCAATTGATGATGTCGGCCTGCATAATGCTATCAAATTTATTACAGGTTCCGAAAAGAAACCGACTAAAAATGAAATAAAAGAATTTGCAGCAAATTGGACAAGTTGGGAGTCTTACGCGACTTTTTATTTGTGGCGGGTGCTATATTAAAATTTCCTAATAAAAAATAGATAGGAAAACCTATCTATTTTTTCACATGTAAAAACTTCACACATACTGGTTCTGGAACATTTATGCCCGTCTGTACAAGCGTTAACTTACCTGTAAATTCATTCCTAGTAAATAAAGTCAATGTATTAGATTTTTCATTCGCAGCAATTAAAAATCTTTCGGTCGGATCTAAAGAAAAGTCACGTGGCCAATCTCCTTCTGTCGATACTGTTTCAACAAAAGTTAGCTCCCCATTATGCTCGTTCACTCGAAAAACTACGATACTATTATGTCCTCTGTTTGCTGCGTAAACGAATTTGCCATCAGAAGAAATATAAATTGCACTTCCATAACTCTCTTCACTATACTCTTCAGGTAATGTCGAAATGTATTGTTTTTCTTTAAAACTGCCACTCTGTGCATCATATTGCAGTACAATAATTTCTGAACTTAGTTCCGTCATAACGTATGCAAGATGTTTATTGGGATGGAATACAAGATGTCTCGGACCGCTACCAGGTTTAACAGATAAACAAGCAGCTTCCATTAATCCTCCATCACTTTCTTTATATGTAACCACCTTGTCTATTCCTAAATCAACTGCTACTACATATTTTTCATCAGGAGTGAAATTCGCATAATGAGCATGTGCCTTTTCCTGTCTTTCCTTATTCAGTCCTGAACCTTTATGTTCTACAATTGTCGTAGCAGTATTTATACTTCCACTACCCTTTTTCACTATATAAGATTCAACTGTTCCTTTATGATAATTCGCTGCTACTACTGTACTATTCTCTCGATCCACACTTAAATGACACGGCGATGCCCCTTCTAAAAGTTGTGTATTAATCAAATCTAGATTACCCATTTTATTATGAATGGAAAAACTAGCAATTCCACCTAATCCATTATCTTTCGCAACAGAATAAAGGTACTCATTGTTATGACTAATCGTTACATATGTTGGATTTCCTATATGAGCTGCTAATTCAATCCCTTTAATCTTTCCAATTTTCGTATCAAGTATAAATTTATAAATCCCCTTACTATCCGCCTTTGTATATGTCCCTATATAACCATGATACTGATTTTCACTCATAACATTTCCCCCTTTTACACATGTCTTGTAAACAAGTTTCACCTTGTATTTTTTACTATAGAAAAGAACCAAGTAGTACTTCATGACTACTTGGTTCTCTTTTTAAGCTTGCTCTTCAAATCGTCTTGCGATTTCTACAATAACTTGAACAGCTTTTTCCATAGTATCTACCGAAACATATTCAAATTTACCATGGTAGTTTTCACCGCCAGTAAAAATGTTTGGTGTTGGTAATCCCATATATGATAATTGAGATCCATCTGTCCCGCCGCGAATTGGATGAATATTCGGTTCAATATTTAAACTTTTCATTGCCTCATAAGCAATATCAACAATTTCTCTCACCGGTTCAATTTTTTCAAGCATATTATAATATTGATC